>CAMZCV010000284.1 GCA_947305035.1 uncultured Coriobacteriales bacterium
CTCAATCTTCCGCACTAAAGAGAAAGGCGCCACGTCCGGGAAGGAACGTGGCGCCTTTGTTGTGGGCTGGATGCAGCGCGAAGCCTACGAGATGTCGGAGAGGACCTGGTTGACGATATCTTCCGCGTCCATGCTCATCACATCGACCTTGCCGGCGGGATAGGCGAGGACCCACATGGTTCCCGTCGCACCGGCGCCGTCGATCTCCACCGTGTAGGTGCCCGGATCGGCGCTCGTCTCGGAGTAGCCGTATCCGCCGTAGAAGAAATCGGTGGTGTACTCCTCGCCATCCTTGTAGGAGATGACCGCGATCTCGCCGGTCATCTCGTCGCCGAAATCGGACATGATGACGAGCGCCTCGCCCTCCGCGATCTCAACCTCGACGGTTGCCTCGGTGGTGTTCTCGTCCAGATGCACCGTCGCACCGCTCACGGTATCGAGCTGCACGATGCCGGAGACAGCCTCTTCCTGACCGCCGTCCGCTTGGGGAGCGGCTCCTCCACCGCATCCCGTCACGGCGAACGCCAGCACCGCTGCGATTGAAAGAGCTGCTGCGCCCTTGATGATCTTCATAATCAGTACCTCCTCGTGCTGTGTGAGATTCGGCTCCCTTTCGATATGTCCCTTATACCCTTCACAGGGCGGAGCCATCTCAAAACATCGGAAAAATGCTTAGAAGTAGCTCACCCTGACGCGCTTGCCCATGTCGTCGAGATATCCGGAGAGCTTCTCGACGATGCCCATCTTGATGTCGAAGCCGATCGGCAGATCGGAGTTCTGGTGCGCGGGGTTCTTTGCGCGACCGACGAAGAAGTTGATGTCCGTCGCCTCCTCGAAGAGCAGCTGGCAGATGCGCGAGGCGCCATCGTGGCCGTAGTTCCACTCCTCGTAGCTCTCGTTGTCCTGCACGTAGTTCTGGGCGTACTCCAGCACCTTGCTCATGGTGACGACGCCTTCCGTCACCAGGTCGACGCCATCGATCTCCGAGGTTGGCGGAATACCGCTCGACGCGTCGTAGTCGGACTTCGCCCTCAGCGGTTTGCGCAGATACTTGGCGGCGATGGATGCGGTGGTTCCTCCGCAGATGATGCGCTTTCCCCCTTTGGAGAAGAACAGGTTCAGCATCCGGTTGCAGTCATCGGGATCCGACGGAGGACCAAACAGGATGTTCATCGGGACGCGCCGCCTGATGCGCACGACGCAGGCCGTTGCGTCATCTTTCGGGTTGTAGCCGTAGAGCTTGTCGCACTCGTCGACGAGCATCGTGCACAGCACCTTCGCCGTGTAGCCGGTGAGGGACATGTCGGCCATAAACTGGGCGATATCCTCGCGCTTCCAGTCGTTGTTGTAGGTGTTGTCGATGCTCGCGTGGGGGCAGCCGTCGCTCATGGCGATGAATACGTCGTCTTCCTGCAGACGGATCGTGGAACGGTAGACCTTCTTTCCCTCGAGGTGCAGCTCCGTCATGGGGTAGTCGGTAACCTCTCCATCGCGGATCAGGATGACGAGGGGGTTGTCGTACTGGATCAGCTCGGCCGTGTGGTTGCGCACGAGGTTGATGATCGTGAAGGTGGAGTACGCCACGCCGTGGTTGGAGTGGACGGGAAGCGTCGCGGCGATGGTCGACACGCACTCCTCGATGGAGAGGCCCGCGGCCATCATGGTGGAGATGATCT
This sequence comes from uncultured Coriobacteriales bacterium, assembly GCA_947305035.1. Taxonomy (GTDB): domain Bacteria; phylum Actinomycetota; class Coriobacteriia; order Coriobacteriales; family Atopobiaceae; genus RUG721. The sequence goes on from CAMZCV010000284.1 coordinate 1,677, forward strand.
TCGATGTGAGGGTGGAGAGGATGCTCGCTTGGACGCCGCTGCCCAGACCGTCGGCAAGGACGACGACGGTGGATCCATCCTCCGTGTTCACCACGTCGACGTGATCTCCGCAGAGCTCTTCTCCAGCATGGTTAATGCTCTTATAGCCGATGTCGGCGCACAGGTCATTCATTGCTGATGGACTCCTTCAGCTTGGACAGGGCGATCTTGGTCTCCGCAGTTGTCTCGCCGAGGAGGGACGCGATCTCCTGCGCGATGCGCATCTGCTTCTCCACCACCCTATCGGCCACCTCGACCGTCTCGCGGCTGATCTCATCCTTGCGCTGGCGCTGCTCCTCCTCGGCAGTCACGTCGTGCATGATGCAGAGGATCATGCGCCCGTCGTCGACGGGGATGGCGGTCTCCTCCACGTAGCGCTCGTATTCGGCGAGATACGCCCGCTTGTTGTAGACGCCGCGCTTCGTGCGCCTCACCTCCATGAACACGTCGGGGTCGAGGATGCGCACCACCTGGTCGCCGAGGACGTCCGATGCGTAGCGGATGTTGAGCAGGCGCAGGGCCGCGTCGTTGAGCTGCTGCACCTCGAAGGCGTCGTTGACCACGATGAGGGCGTTGGGGCTGTTCTTCACGATGGCGTCCGAGAAGCTCTCGGCCTTCTCCTTGAGGAACGGCAGGCACATGGAGATCTCCGCCTTGCCTTGGTAGATCGCGATCGCCTTTTCGCGGCAGGTGTTGTAGCCGCAGGAGCCGCAGTTGAGCTCGTCGCTGGGCTTGAACTCGCCCATCTCGCGGAGGATATCCCTGATCTCGAAATCGGAGGGCATCCGCTCGGAACGATCCAAGGGCGTGAACGGCTGCTTCATCAGCGAGACTTCCGGCTGGGCGATATCGAAGTCGCGGCTGCCGGCGAAATTCGATACCGCCATGTAGTCCGCGACAGGGCTGCGGCGGTACTTCTCCATCACGGGGCCGCCGATGCAGCTGCCCGCACAGGTGGACATCTCGATGAAGCACTTGTGTATCTTGCCCTGCGCGATGTCGTCCAGAGCGGCGAGGCAGGCGTCGATGCCGTCGAGCGACATATAGGTGTAGCCCGGCGCATCCTGCGCCATGGTCTTGAGGATGCCGCCCGGAGTGGGGAAGAACCGCGCGAGGCTTTGGTCGTTGGGGACGACCTTGCGCTTGAGCTCGATCTTCTCCGC
>CAMZCV010000285.1 GCA_947305035.1 uncultured Coriobacteriales bacterium
CTCGCTCGCCGGCTTGTCGAAATCAGCAACGGGGAATCCGAGGCCGCCCAGGATGGCGCGGGCGCGCGACTCGATCTCATAGCCGCCCAGCCGCTCGAAGCGCTCGCGCGCGTGGCCGTACTTGAAGAGCAGGGCTTCACGGGACTCCTCGTCCTGCTCGACGGAGATGGCGTGCTCGAGCTCGGTGAGCAGATGTCCCGTCTCCTTGAGCTCGTGGGCGGAATCGATGACCTCCTTGATGGCGCTCTTGTCTGCGGAGATACGGGTCTCCTGCTCGAGATATCCCACGGTGACGTCGCGAGCGAAGCTCACGGTGCCCTCGTCGGGAGACTCCTCGCCCATGATGATGCGCAGCAGCGTGGTCTTGCCCGCGCCGTTGGGACCGACGAGAGCCCAGCGCTCGCCGGCGTTGAGCTGCAGGGTGGCACCGGTGTAGAGAACCTGTGCGCCAAAGGATTTCGATATCTTGTCTGCGAGGGCGATCATCGTAGGCAGGCCAATCGGTGGAAGCGGCATAACGCATCTATTGTAGATTCGACCGTCTGCGATTTGGACGACAAAATCTCGCCTTGGCGTACCGCGAGGATTAAAGAATGAAGTATCTTATAGGATGGTGCAAATCGAGTGGATACGGAGTCCGGTCCTGTGGCATCACCAAAGAGGAAATACTTTGCGGCAATCGACGGTTTAAGGCTCATCGCCATCATCGCCGTCGTCATCTACCACGCCAACCCCACGCGGCTTCCCGGCGGATTCGCGGGCGTCACGCTGTTCTTCGTCATCACGGGCTACCTGCTCACCTCGAGCATCGACAGGCAGCTGCACGACGGAGGCTCCTTCTCCTACCTCGACCATCTCAAGCGCAGGGTCGAGCGCCTTCTTCCGCCCATGCTCGCTCTGGCGGGCATCGTCGCCATCCTCTGCCTCATCTTCGCTCGTCCGCTCATCCCCAAGATGAAGGACGACGTCATACCCGCTCTCCTGTTCTTCGAGAATTGGTTCTACATCGTCCGCAACGTCTCCTATTTCGCTGCCGCAGGCCTCCCCTCCCCGCTCACGCACCTTTGGTATGTCGCCCTTGTGATGCAGTTCTACATCGTGTGGCCGCTCATCCTCGTGCTTCTGAACAAGATCGGGGTTAACCGCCGTGCGCGCGTCATCTTCTGCGGTGTGCTCGCCATAGCCTCGCAGGTGGTCATGGCGATTCTTTTCGATCCACAGGCAGACACCAACCGTGTGTACTACGGCCTTGACACGCGTGCGGGCGAGCTGCTCGTCGGCGCGCTCGTCGCTGAGCTCGCTCCCATGATCAATGCGCGCAAGAAGCTTTCGCGCGCCGAGCAGCGCCGCGGTGTGTCCGATCGCATGGGCAAGCCCGTCGTCTCAGACGCGATCATCACCATCCTCGGCGTTGTCGGCCTGGTTTTCTTCGTGGGCTTCTGCTTCATCATCAACGGATACAGCCACTTCCCCTATTACGGAGGCTTCCTGCTGCTTGCCATCTGCTCGGGCATGCTGGTGCTCGCCTGCATCCGCGAGACGTGCATCTTCGCCAAGATCCTCGGCCTTCCGCCCTTTGCGGTGCTCGGCAAGCGCTCGTTCGCGCTCTACCTGTGGCATTATCCGCTGCTTCTCATCATGAACCCGGCAACCCGCACCACCGACCTCACGCTTGTCCAGCGCATCCTGCAGTATGTCGCCATCATCGGCGCCACCGAGGCCTCCTACCGCATCTTCGAATGGCGTAGGACGGTCACCGTGAGAGGTTCGCGCCGCAACGAGCCCACCACGGTCACCACGGTGGGGCTTCCCGCCGTCTCGCGCATCCTCTGCATCGTGGGAATCATCTTCTCGCTCATCATGTTCCTCACACCTAGCGCTCCGCAGCAGACATCCGAGCCTGAGGAGACCGTTGTCGAGCACGTGGGGTCCAGCGCGGAGGACGAGTCGGAGGCCACTGAGGACAAGACCATCGAGCGCTCGCGCGAGCGCACCTTCTTCCCCATTGAGGGCACGATCTTCCAGGGAACGGGTTTCGAATCCGCCATCAACACCATCAAGTCCGTCAGACACTACAAGGTGGACGACGAGACAGGCGTCTGCAACGCTCCCATCATCCTCATCGGCGACTCCGTGCCGCTTGGAGCAGAGCTCCAGTTCAACGAGATGTTCCCCTATGGCCACATGGATGCCGAGGTGAGCCGTTCCATCTATGCCGGACGCGGTGTCCTCGAGAGCCTCTGGGAGCAGGGAATCGACGGAGACATCGTGGTGTGGGCTCTCGGAAACAACGGCGTGTGCTACGAGGAGGAGGTACGCGACCTTATCGACATGTGCGGCGAGCGTCGCGTGTACTTCGTCACCGCCCGTGTCCCGCTCGCGCTCCAGGACATGAACAACGAGCTGTTCTATCAGATGGCATCCGAATACAACAACGTTGAGGTTATCGATTGGTACGGTTGGAGTGCGGGGCACGACGAGTACTTCTGGGACGACGGCACGCACCTGCGTCCCGAAGGCGCGGATGCTTACTGCCTCATGCTTCGAGAAGCTGTCGCAGGAAGATAGTTTTCTCGTAGCACGTCGCGCCATCTTCTGCTAGAATGGCTTACGCTAAGGGCGATTGGCTCAGGGGTAGAGCACATCCTTCACACGGATGGGGTCGCTGGTTCAAATCCAGCATCGCCCACCAAACTTTCAGCAGGCCGGAACAACCGGCCTGTTTTCTTTTTCTGCCAGCATGCCGCACTGACTGGCGTCCCCCGCCTCGGTTTCGTCTGTGGACACATAACTGACCGCAACCGTGAGACCACCGCACACGCATGCCCACCTCACAGAAACAATCCATAAGGAACGTGTCAACTGAGGGAAAGGGA
>CAMZCV010000286.1 GCA_947305035.1 uncultured Coriobacteriales bacterium
CCTCTTCCGCGCCGTCTTCGCGCGCAAGAACAACAAGAACATCCTCGTCACCTCCGTCGACGGCGGCCAGATCACCGTGGCCCGCGACGCCATCGCCAGCCAGGCAGCCCACATCATCGAGGAGGACGGAACCTGCACCGCCGTCCGCGTGGACGTCGATGCCCGCAGGCGCTCCAACATCAAGGTCAAAGCCCGCGTCCTGCCCAGCACCTCGGTGGACGTGATCTCCAAGGGCAGCGAGCTCCACAGCCGCCTCGCGGCAGGTCTCGCGGCCGTCTGCGGCGACAACATCTCCTCCATCAGCATCGAATTCGAGGAGCCCGAGGAGATCACCTCCGCAGTGGCTCCCGCGCCTGCGTCCGCACCCGCCTTCGATCCCGTCTTCGAGACGGTGCAGGCGTCCATGCCGCACACCGACGCTCTGCCCGAGCCCGAGGCCACGAGCGAGATCACGCTCGACATGACCACGTTCCACGCGCTTGATGCTCCCCAGTCCGAGCCCAAAGCCGGAGAGGAGGCCTAACCATGGCAGACGAGTACAAGGCCCCTAAAACCACAATCGAGCAGGACTACTCCAATCCCGCCCCGTACGTCTCCGATCCCGCTCCCGCTCCAGAACCGCAGCCCGCTCCCAAACCCGAGCCCTTCTCGGCGGGAAAGACCATGGGCAAGATGAGCGCCTGGTTCAAGGGAGCCTTCCCCGGCCATGAGAACGCCGTGCTGTTCGGCCTCATCGGCCTCATCGTCGCGATCCTCATCTTCGTCGTGGGCATCTGGCGCGCGCTCATCGTCTCGCTGTTCGTGGTTGTGGGCGTCGCCATCGGCCAGGTCATCGACGGCGACCCCAAGATTCTCCGCGCGCTGCAGCGCGCCCTCTCCGACCGCCGTCCGTAGCGTCGGCCCGTCGTACCGGAAAGGAGCACTTCAATGGATGAGAACAAGGACCTCGAGCTGGTAGGCGAGGTGGCCGAGCCCGTCGTGGATCCCGAGCCCGTAGCCGCGGAGGCCGAGGACGACCAGGTTGCCACCACCGTCGAGACCGGTCCCGAGGACGGTCCCATGGAGAAGCTCGAGGGAGACGTTCCCGGCCGCGAGCTCGCCAAGCACGAGGAGGCTGCCAGCGAGGACTCGCTCACCTTCTCCAACGGCGTCATCGAGAAGATCGTCGCCATCGCCATGCGCAGCGTCCCCGGCGTGCTCGGCATGAAGGGCAGCTGGTTCAACCGCTTCCAGAGCACCTTCGGCGTCGACGACACCACCAAGGGCGTCACCGTGGAGGTCACCCCCGAGAACTCCGTCAAGGTGAACATCTCCATCCTCATGGAGTACGGCGCCTACGCGCCCCAGGTGTTCGAGGACACCAAGCGCACCGTGGTCGAGTCGGTCCTCGGCATGACCGGTCTCGAGGTCTCCGGAGTCAACCTGCGCATCGAGGACGTCCTCACCCCCGAGGAGTACGAGAGCCGCCGCGCTCGCCGCGAGGCGGAGAACCGTGCGCGTCGTGAATATGAAGAGAAGCCCAAGCAGACATCGCAGGAAGTGGAGGAGTAAATGTCAAAGGTCATCGTGTTCGGCTCGCTCAACGCCGACCTGTCCATCGAGTGCGACCGCATCCCCCGCGCAAGCGAGACGATCCACGGCCGCAAGTTCTTCATCACCCCGGGCGGCAAGGGCGGCAACCAGGCCGTTGCGGCCGCGCGCATGGGCGCAGAGACCCTCATGCTCGGCTGCGTTGGTCCCGACGCCTTCGGCCGCGACCTCGTCTCATCGCTCGTCCGCTTCGGCGTGTCCTGCGAGAACGTGAGCGTCTCGCGCCACTATCCCACCGGAACCGCCATCATCATGCGCTCCGACAACGACAAGCGCATCATCATCAACCAGGGCGCCAACCTCCGCATGAACTTCGACACCGTGCGCACCACGCTGCGCGGCCTCGCCTCCAAGGGCGACGTCTTCCTCACGCAGCTCGAGTGCGATTTCGATACCACCATCCAGTCCGTGATTTTCGCCCACAACATGGGTCTCGTGACGGTCATGAACGCGTCTCCCGCCGTCGGGCTCCCCGACGAGCTCTATGCAGCCCTCGACATCCTCTGCATCAACGAGGCGGAGTGCGAGGAGCTCTGCGGCATCAATCCCACCGACTCCGCGAACATGCACCGTGCGCTTGCCTACTTCGCGGAGCGCGGCGTGGGCCACACCATCATCACGCTCGGCTCCAAGGGTTCCGCTGCCCTGGTGGACGACAAGGTCTATACCGTGCCGTCCTTCTATGTCCAGGTCGAGGATACCACGGGTGCGGGCGACGCCTATCTCGGCGCGCTCGTCACCGAGTTCGCCGCAAACCGTCCCTTCGAGGAGGCCATGATCGTCGCCTCCGCTGCTGGCGCGCTTGCAACCACCAAGCCTGGTGCGCAGAAGGCCATGCCCAGCTACCGTGGGGTCATCGAATTCCTTGCCGAGAACGGCCAGGATATTTCTTGGGACGACTGACGCTCAGCGTCTGGAAGCATGTAATGTCAGTGAGTACCGCGTTTCGCAACCAACTGGAGGAGGCAGCATGATCCATACCGTAACGTTCAACCCCGCCCTCGACTACATCGTCCGTCTCGACGACCTCAAGCTGGGCGAGGTCAACCGCGTTTACTACGAGCAGATCCTGCCCGGTGGCAAGGGCGTCAACGTCTCCATCGTGCTGGGCAACCTCGGTCACGCCAACCGCGCGCTGGGCTTCTCCGCGGGCTTCACCGGCATCGCGCTCGAGGGCATGCTCGAGGAGTTCGGCGTCACCTGCGACTTCGTCAAGGTCAAGAAGGGTATGACCCGCATCAACCTCAAGGCCAAGGCCAAGGAGGAGACCGAGGTCAACGGC
>CAMZCV010000287.1 GCA_947305035.1 uncultured Coriobacteriales bacterium
CCTTTCCTCGGGTTCTGTGGACGGCGGTTCCCCCTCCGCCTCCTCCCTCGTCGCCCTCTGGTAGACGTCGCGCATCCCCTCGGACATCTGGCAGGCCCTCGCGGTCTTGAGGTGGCTCTTCTTCGGGTCGAGCTCGACGCGTATCCTGGCCTGCCTCTCGGTGAGGTTCTCCTCGCGCTTGAGCCACACGTACTTGGTTCCCTTCAGCAGCTCGGCCTTCTCGTCGGACTCCTTGCGCTCGGCGTTCCTCACCTCGTCCGTGGCCTTCGAGAAGAGCTGCATCACGTGGAACTTGTCTATCGTCTGGTGGGCCTGCGGCATGTTCCTCCGCACGCCCTTGGCGAACGGGCCGCTCATGTCGCGCGTCACGTCCGTGATCTTCGCCCTGTCGCCGCCGTGGGCCTCGAGCTGGTCGCAGAGGTCGTCGACGACCCCGTTGTCCTTGCCGTCCGCGACGGCGACGACGCGGGCGCCCCCGAGGTCCATCATGGTCGAAATGTAGGACTGGCCGCGTGCCTTGGCCGTCTCGTCGAGCCCCACCTTCGTGACCCCCGAGTAGTCGGCGCCCTGCCTGGCCTGCGCGACGGCCCTGTTGATGACGCCCCAGACCTTGGCGTCGCTCTCGCCGACCGACTCGGCGACGGCCCTGGCCGTGGACCTCATCGCGCCCTTTAGGACCTGAGCCCCCGTCGGCTTCGTGAACGGCTCGCGGTTGTTCCTGCGGGTCACCCAGGGCACCGGGACGGTGTGCACGCCGCAGTCGTCGCACTGCGCCCTGGGCACCATGCAGTGGACGTAGGTCCTCAGCCCCCAGATATCGAGGTGGCGCCAGATGCGCTCCCTCGTGTCGTAGACGCCCGCCCGTCCGCCGCACTTCGGGCACCTGAGCAGGTGGTCCCTCCGCTTGGCTATCCTGAGGTGGACCTCCTCGCCGTCGACCCCGGCCTGGACCCACGCCCCCGTGACCTCCCACTCGCCCTGGTCGAAGCCGATCGACCTCGAGGCCAGGTCAAGGAACACCGCCGACAGCACCTCGGCGTCGATGCCCATTCCCATGTCTAGCTCCATTCCGCCGCGCGCGGCGGCACAAACGGGGATGAAAACAGTGCCCTGATTGGCCCGGCGCACCTCGATGTGGGACAATGGTGCCGGCGGAGCCGGCGGTGCACTACAGAGCGCGGGTGAGTGGGTAGTCGCGGAGGTCTCCTTCGACACTGTATGTCTATATGCGCCGTCGCCCTTCCAAGCACAAACGAGTGGGACACAGAGCCCGGACACTTGCAATTGAAGGCCACAGAGCCGATCGCTTGGGCGACAGTCAACGCCGCCGCCCCGCCTCCCTCCAGGACGACTGCGGGGAGGAGGTGACCAAAATGAAAGTCGTCCGCAAGGTATGCTGCGGGCTCGACGTCCACAAGACGCTGGTCGTCGCCACGGTGGCGACCACGAACGCCGAGGGCATCACCTCGTACGAGCAGCGCAGCTTCGGAACCATCTACAGGGAGCTCCTCGAGCTCCGGGACTGGCTCGTCTCCGTCGGCTGCGACTCCGTGTGCATGGAGTCGACCGGCAAGTACTGGATACCCGTCTACAACGCCCTGGAGACCAGGATCTCCGAGGTGTGCCTGACCCACCCCAAGTACGTCCGCGCCATCAAGGGCAAGAAGACCGACAAGAAGGACTCCAAGTGGATCGCGGACCTCTTCAAGGAGGACCTGGTCCGCGCCTCCTTCATCCCGCCGAAGCCCCTCCGCGAGTGCCGCGACATCTCGCGCTACCGCGCGAAGCTCGTGCGGGTGAGGTCCTCCGAGCGGTGCCGCTACCAGGACTGCCTGACCACCTCCAACATCGGCCTCGGCTCCGTCCTGTCCGACACGACGGGCGCCACCGCCCGCGCCGTGACCGCATCATCGACGCGGTGAGGGACGCCGACATCCGGCCCGACCAGGCGTCCGAGATGCGCGAGGCGCTCGGCCACATGGAGGAGCTCGACGGCAGGATCGCCAGGTGCGAGCTCGAGCTCCACAAGCGCATGGAGCCTTACTGGGACGCGGTGAAGCTGCTCTGCCAGCTGCCGGGCGTCTCCGAGCTCTCCGCGATGACCATCCTGTCCGAGATCGGGGTGGACATGGACGTCTTCGAGGACGCCGACCAGCTCCGCGGCTGGTGCGGTCTCGTTCCCGGCGACAACCAGTCCAACGGCAAGAAGAAGTCCACCCGGATAACGAGGGCCGGCCAGTACCTGAAGCCACTGCTCGTGCAGTGCGCCCTGGCCGCGGTCCGCTCCACCCAGGAGGACTACTTCGCCATCAAGTATAGGCGACTGAGGCAGCGACGCGGCCACAAGAAGGCGATAATTGCGATCGCCCGCAAGATGATGGTCTGCATCTACCACATGCCGAGGAACGGGGAGGCGTTCAATCCGTCCGACTACGAGAGGCTGAAGAGCCCCAAGCCGAAGCGCGAGCCGCTCACGGAGCGGTCCGCCATCGAGCTCCTGAGGGGGCTCGGCTACGAAATAACGAAGGCCTGAGCGGTGTGATGCCACTGCCATAACCTTCATGATATTGTTCCCTTCCTGACCCGAGGGGTTCTCTGAAATTGCGTCAAAGTCAACGGCCTCGTCCTGGATGTTTTCACACTTCAGTCCTCTCCCTCGGGACGGTTCCCCCGCCACGGATACGACACATCATGTACCCGATATCGACCGTTCGTAGACATGGTTGACATTCGGAATCAGGGCGCTATCCACTCAAAGTCGCATAGAGCCGGTTTTTCCATGTCGCCAATCATGCACGAGCGGCATGCACTCGACTGCGTCGGGCAGTACGTGATCACCGAGCAGACCCAAGAAGACGGGCCAGGCGC
>CAMZCV010000288.1 GCA_947305035.1 uncultured Coriobacteriales bacterium
GCTCTCGAGGTGCAGGAGCTGGGCGATCACGAGGTTGGCGCTCTCACGCGTGAAGGGCTCGCCGAGGAAGACGATGCGGTCGTTCAACAGGCGAGAATAGATGTCGTAGCTGCGCTCGCCGCGCGGGGTCTGCTCGATGACGTAAGGGATGAGCGGGATGTTGGTGGGGTTGATCATGTTGTACCTCCTTCTGGTCCCTTAATTGATACCCCGGGCAAGGATTATCTTACCCGGGGTCGACAAAAACGCAGGAAGGTTGTGGGTTCCTACTCGGCGGGAGCCTCTTCGACGGCCTCGGCAGGAGCGTCCTCGGCAGGAGCCTCCTCCTTCTTGGCAGCCTTCTTCTTGGTGGTCTTCTTCTTGGCGGGCTTCTCGGCAGCGCGCTCGGCAACCTCGTCGACAATCTCGACGTTGGCGTTCTCGACGAGCCAGTTCAGCGCCTTGGTGCGCTTGATGGACTCGCGGAGAGCGGGGATGCGGCCGTCACCGGTCCACTCGGCGATAGCGGCGTCGACGTCCTCAACCTGAGCCTTCTCGAACTCGGCGCGGACCTCGTCGATGCTGGCGGTGAGGCCGAGGTGCTTGGCGAGAGCGTCAAGGGCGAGCGACTGGCGGGCGCGGGAATCGGCTTGGACGCGCAGATCCTCGAGGAAGGAGCCCATGTCGATGCCGCGGGCGCCGAGATAGGTGTCGAGGGTCATGCCCTGGCGCTGCAGGGTGTTGAGGAACTCGCTGGCAAGCTCCTGGAAGATCTGGTTCTTGTAGTTCTCGGGGATCTCGTCGATGTCGAGGGTCTTGCCAACGGCCTCGACCAGGCGGTCCTCCTTGAGGCCGGGCAGCGAGCGGAGCTTGTCGGCCTCGATCTCGCTCTTGATGGCATCGCGCAGCTCGGCGACGGTGTCAAAGCCGAAGCTCTTCTTGGCGAGCTCGTCGTCGAGCTCGGGCTTGACAGCCTTCATGATGGAGTTGAGGGTGACGGTGAGCTTGACGGTGGTGTCGCCGTCGGCCCACTCGACATCCTTGGTCTCGCCGGCCTTCATGCCGGTGAGGGCCTCGGAGAGGGCCTCGGGGAGGGCAGCGCCATCGAGGTTGATCATGCGGTTGTTGCCGGCATAACGCTCGGCACCCTCGACGTTCTCGATGTTGACGGAGATGATGTCGCCAGCCTTGACGCCGCGCTTGAGCTTGGCATCCTCATAGGAGGTCTGATAGGAGAGCAGCTGGTCGATCTGCAGGTCGATCTCTGCATCGGTGGCCTCTGCAGGCGGCATCTTGATGGTGGGGGCATCATAGGTGGTGAGGCCTGCGTCGGGACGGACGTCCATGTGGCACTCGACCACGTAGTCGGTACCAGCGGCGACGAGCTCGGGCTCGGCGGGATACTCGATGCGGCCGATGGGCACGATGTCGAGCTCGTCGAGGAGCATGGGCTCGATGTCGTTGAGAATGTCGTTGGTGGCGTTTGCGAGGACAGCCTGCTTGCCGATGATGCTGTCGATGATGGGACGGGGGACGTGTCCGCGACGGAAGCCCTGGAACTGGTACTTGTGGGCGATGTCCTTGTAAGTCTTGGCAATAGCTGCATCTACGTCCGCGGCAGCAACGGTGATCTCCGCGGTCAGGACGCCGTCCTTGGGCTCCTGAGGTTTGACGGTGATGTTCAACGCGTCCTCCATATGTCTCAAATCCAGGCGATTGCTCGCCATCCTAACCATGGTGCGTGTGGAATCCCTATTGGTGCGGGCGAAAGGACTCGAACCTTCACGGGCATGCCCACTGGAACCTAAATCCAGCGTGTCTACCAATTCCACCACGCCCGCAGTGAAAATCCACAGTTTATGAATGATAGCAAAGATGCAGGTGATTTGCCGTGTAACTGCAAATCTTTACGCGACAACATCAAATAGCCGCACAAGAACCGCATGTATTCCGTCGTCGACGGGCCCGCACGCTCGACGGCTTAAGCGTGCTACGATAGCGTCGACGGTGAAGCCGCATGTCGAAGGAGCGTCTCCATGAGGGGTTTCGGTTCGCGCAAGGTTGTCATCATCGGTTGCGGGCGCGTGGGGAGCCATGTCGCCCTCTCGCTCATGGTGAACCAGCTCGTCGACCAGATCGTGCTGCTCGATGTGAACTCCGATGCGGCGTACGCCGAGATGATGGATCTGAAGGACTGGTCGAGCGCGCTCAGCATCCATGTGAAGGTGCGCACGGGCGACTACTCCGATTGCGCGGACGCCCAGTTCGTCATCATGACAGCGGGAAGGCACCGCAAACCAGGCGAGAGCCGCCTCGATATGCTTCACGGCACCTTTGCGATTCTCAAGACCATCGTCGACCCGCTGCGCGAGAGCGGCTTCCACGGCATCCTCATCTCCGTATCGAACCCTGCCGACGTGGTTGCCGAGTACCTCTACCATGAGCTCAACCTCCCCCGCAACCACTGCTTCGGCACCGGCACCGCACTCGACACCTTCCGCTTGCGCCGCGCCATCGGCAATCTCATCGGCGTCGAGCGCAACCAGGTGCAGGCCGTGGTCATGGGCGAGCACGGCGACTCGTCGTTCGTCCCCACGAGCCACGTCTTCTTTGGCGGCATCCCTCTGGAGGAGTACCTGAGGATGTTCCCGCACAACGCGGATAAGCTCGATTTTGACGCCATCGGAAAGACCGTGCGCCAGGCAGGCGCTGCCATCATCAAGGGCAAGGGCGCTACGGAGTTTGGCATCGGCGGAACGGTCGCCAGCATCGTGTCCGCGATCCTGCACAACGAGAAGCGCATCATCCAGCTGTCCGCCCACCTCGACGGCGAGTATGGCGAGCACGACGTGTCGGTGGGGGTTCCCTGCCTTGTCGGCGGAGAGGGC
>CAMZCV010000289.1 GCA_947305035.1 uncultured Coriobacteriales bacterium
CTCCGCCGTCACCGCGCGCGGCGACCTCAACGAGCTCGAGCGCCGCGGCCGCCTGCAGCGCGTGCACGGCGGCGCGCTCCCCGTTGATCACACCCTCGTCGTGGCCGACATCAACGACCGTATGAACGTGAATGTGGTTGCAAAGCGCAGGATCGGCCGCGCTGCTGCGAGCATGGTCCGCGACGGCGACTCCATCCTCGTCGACTCCGGTTCCACCACCTTCGAGTTCGTAGCGCAGCTCGAGCGCAAGGAGGGAATCACCATCGTCACGCACGACCTCGCCATCGCGAACTTGGTCAACACGCGCCTTCCGCATGCCACGCTCGTTCTTGTCGGAGGGACGCTCCGCTACAACCACCACTACACGAGCGGATCGCTTGCGCTCGAGATCCTCCAGAAGATCTTCGTCGACAAGGCCTTCCTCGCGGCGAACAGCTTCACGCCGGACTATGGGTTCATGACCGAGAACGAAGCTGCTGCCCAAATCAAGTCCACGCTGATCCAACACGCCCGCCAGCGCATCATGCTCATGGACTACTCCAAGGTAGGACTGCACAATTTCGTGCGCTTCGCCACCGTATCCGATTTCGAGCGCATCGTCATCGATCGGGACCCTGACGGCGTTGTGCGCAAGGCACTTTCCAAGGTCGAAAATGGACCGCAACTTGTTCTTGTATAAAGCGTAAGTAAAACGAAAGACTTTTTTCAAAATAGAGTCTTATAAGCCCAATAATCGCCCCGTATGACCTTGCGCTTTGCTTACGTGTGACTTACACTATCTTTCGATACCATGTAGAAGGTGTAGAGAGGGACATCTTCGAGTTCTCCGTTTCATCTATAAAAGCTTGTAGTACCAACTGGTTTGAAGCAGCGTTGGAAGGAGAAATACCGTGAGGAAATTCAAGTTCGGCGTCGATACGTTCATCTGGGCCGAGGACTTCACCGAGAAGGACCTCTGGATCGTCGAGAAGGCAGCCGAGCTCGGCTTCGAGGTCATCGACTTCGCCGTCGCGCACCCCGACACCTTCCCCGTGGACCAGGTCAAGGAGCTCCTCGACAAGACCGGCCTCATCCCCGTCACCACCACCACCCTCGGTCTCGAGACCAACCCCATCTCGCCCGATCCGGCCATCCGCGCTGCCGCTCTCGAGCACATGAAGAAGATGGTCGACATCTCCAAGAAGCTCGGTGCCAAGTTCTCCGGCGGCGTCAACTACGCCGGCTGGGGTTACATCACCCGCAAGATGAAGACCAAGCAGGAGTGGGCATGGGGCGTCGAGAACATGCGCCAGGTCTGCGAGTACGCCAAGGAGACCTACCCCGAGCTCACCATGGTCGTCGAGTGCGTCAACCGCTTCGAGACCCACTTCCTCAACACCGGCCTTGAGGCCAAGGAGTTCTGCAAGGCCGTCGGCATGGACAACATCAAGGTCCACCTCGACTGCTTCCACATGAGCCACGAGGAGAACAACTTCCGCGATCCCGTCATCCTGTGCGGCAAGGAGTACCTGGGCTACGTCCACGTCAACGAGAACCAGCGCGGCATCCCCGGCACCGGCATGGTCAACTTCCATGAGTTCTTCAACGCCCTCGAGGACATCGACTACGACGGCTACTGCGTCATCGAGTCCTTCGATCCCAACTTCGAGGAGCTCGCGGGCAACTGCGCCATCTGGCGCCGCTTCTGCGAGACCGGCGAGGAGCTCGCCGTTCGCGGCCTCGCCAACCTCAAGCGCATCGCCGACGAGGTCGACGCCCGCCGCGACTCCGGCATGGGCCTCCAGCTCGCCGACTAGCTCTTTCCCTAGGTTCCTATTGTCTCCCTACTAAGGAGGAAACCCATATGCTCGTTAACATGAAGCAGATGCTCGAGGATGCAGAGGCCGGCGGCTACGCAATCGGCTGCATCAACACCCCCAACCTCGAGACCCTCCGCGGCGTTCTCGCTGCCGCCGAGGAGGTCAACGTCCCCATCATCATCGACCATGCCCAGGTCCACGATGAGAACGGCATCAAGGTCGAGGTCATCGGCCCCCTGATGGTCGAGTACGCCAAGAAGGCCAAGGTTCCCGTGTGCGTCCACGTCGACCACGGTGCAGACTTCTCCTTCGTCCTCCGCTGCATCCGCGCCGGCTTCTCCTCCGTCATGTACGACCTTTCCGCACTTCCCTTCGATGAGAACTGCTCCAAGGTCAAGGAGTTCACCGAGTTCGCGCACAAGATGGGCCTCACCGTCGAGGCCGAGCTTGGCATCATGACGCTCGCCATGGGCCAGGGCTGGACCCACGAGACCATCAAGACCACCTTCACCGATCCGCAGGAGGCCGCCACGTTTGCCGAGCGCTCCGGCGTCGACGCCCTCGCGGTGTGCTTCGGCACCGCCCACGGCATCTATGCCGAGCCGCCCGAGCTCGACATCCAGCGCGTCCGCGACATCCGCGCCGCCATGCCCAGCACCACCCGCGTCGTCATGCACGGTGGCTCCGGCGTCGACGAGGACCAGATCCGCGCTGCCATCACCGCCGGTGTCTCCAAGCTCAACTACTACAGCTACCTCGGCCAGGCTGCCACCCAGAACATGATCAAGATGCTCGAGGGCGAGGGTGCGGGCCGTCAGTGGCATGACAACCAGGAGGCTCAGGTCGACTTCATCAAGGAGTACGCAAAGGGCGTCCTCACGCTCTTCAAGAACGGCAAGTATTTGTGTATACTTTGTGGAGGCGCTCGTGCATGCACGAGCGCACCCGCAGTACGCGACTCGTACTACGCCCTGTCCGTTCGCTGATAAACCATGAGGGGAGGTACCTATGAAGAAGCTTTCCGAGATCAAGGTCTGCGTCGGCGTCACCAGCTGCGCCACCG
>CAMZCV010000290.1 GCA_947305035.1 uncultured Coriobacteriales bacterium
ACGTCAACATCCCCAAGACCTGCAACGGCCTGGTGGAGGAGGACCTCGACCAGCTCGCAACCGACGCGCTGGCAGACGCCTGCTATCCCGGCAACCCGCGCGAGGCCGACCATGAGACCGTGAAGGAGCTCTTCCGCAAGATCATGGCGTAAGCACGATCTAAACGTCATCGGGAGGACCCCAGGTTTGTCCCGGAATACGCGCTATGCGAAGTATTCCGTGACATAACCTGGGGTCCTTGTCGTTCAGCTCGTGCTTTGAAGCGGAGAACTTCGGGCCTAAAGGTGCTGCTAGTCCGCGAGCCGCTTCTCCACCTCGTCGACGGTGATCGAGTCGCCGTGGCGTGCCATCGCGAGCATTGCAACCATGGCGATGCCGAGAACCGCGATGTAAAGGAAGAGCTGCTTCTCGGCCACGTCCATGATGGCGCCGGAGAGGATGGGCGTCACCACCTGCGCCGCCATCGAGACGGTGTAGTAGTAGCCAGCATAGCGTCCCACCGAGTTGGACGAGCAGTTCTCGAGGATCATCGGGTACACGCAGATGTCCACCGCGCCCAGGCCCACGCCCATCAGCAGGAACACGCCGTAGAGCGCCGGATGGAAGCTGGGCGCAAGCCAGATGGCGATGGGACAGATGGCCATGATGATGCCCGTGATGAGGGCGATCCTCTTGCGGCCGTACTTGAGCGAGAGGTTCGCGATGGGCACGTAGCTCGCAAGCGCGCCTGCGATGGTCGTGATGTTGATGATGGCGTAGCTGCCACCGCCCATGGAGAAGAAATCGCCTGCATAGCGGCTGATGTTGGTGGTCATGCCGTTGTAGCTCATGTAGTAGAAGAACACCGTGAGCATGAGGAAGACCATGGAGCGGCGCACGTCGGGGTCGGTGATGCGCTCCTTCCCTCCGCGCGTCTCGTCGTCCACCTCGGCGCCCATCTCGTCCTCGGGGATGCCCATGGCGGCGGACTCCTCGTGCATGAGGGCGACGGATGCGGGCTCGTTCACGAAGCGGCGGTAGAGAAGCGCCGAGATGAGGATGAAAGCTCCCTGCAAAAGGAAGATGGGCAGGTAGTTGGGGTGCTCAACGTCGGGGACGAGCAACGCGATGGCCACGAGCATGACGCCTGTGCCCGCATAGCCCACGACCTTCTCGACGGAGTCCGCTTTGGCGCGCAGGGGGCGCGGAGTTATGTCGGCGACCACCGCGACGGTGCAGGTGCGGTAGGCGCAGATGGCGATGAGGGTGACGAGGATGGCGGCCATGAGGAGAGGCAGGCTCCTCACGTGGTTCGCAACGGCGATGAGGGGCACGGCGATGGCCGCCGCGATGGACCCGAAGAGGATGAACGGCGTGCGTCGGCCCATCTTGGAGCGGCAATGGTCGCTCATGATGCCGAACCATGGCAGCAGGAACAGGCCGAAGATGTTGTCGAGAGCCATGACCATGCCCGTCACGGTATGGGAGAGCCCGAAGGTTCCCACGAGAATCTCGGGCACGAGGCCGTCGAAGACCTGCCAGAACGAGATCATCCCCATGAAGGGAAGCGCTGCGAGCGCGATGGTCTTGGCGTGGAACGGATACCCCTTGGCGTTCTTCCCTGCCATGGTTCCTCCTCATGCGTGTGCGGGCAGGGCCCGCTCAAAACGGATGCGATGTGCTCGGGCGGCTCGGCGATGCAGATGCCGGTGAGTGACGCGCGAACCAAAAACGCCGTTTCAACGAGACCGATACTAGCACGCGTGTACGGTCGGCGTCAGCGCAGACGGGCCATGTGGTCTACAATCTGTTACATGGATACTCTGTTCAGCAATATCGAGCGCTATAAGCGCAACCTCAACGCTCCGCTCGCCGTGCGCATGCGCCCCCAGACCCTCGACGGGTTCGTGGGCCAGGAGGCCGCGGTGGGGGAGGGCTCGTGGCTGCGCCGCGCCATCGAGCAGGACGCCCTCTCGTCCATCATCCTCTACGGTCCGGCGGGTACGGGCAAGACCACGCTCGCGCGCATCATCGCCAACAGCACCCATGCCGCATTCGTGGAGGTCTCGGCCGTCACGGGCACCGTCAAGGACCTGCGCCAAGCCATCGAGGCAGCCGAGAGCAGGCTCCTCACATCCGGCCAGCGCACCATCCTGTTCATCGACGAGATCCACCGCTTCAACCGCACGCAGCAGGACGCCCTGCTCCACGCGGTCGAGGATCGCGTGGTGGTGCTCGTGGGCGCAACCACCGAGAACCCCTTCTTCGAGGTCAACTCGGCGCTCATCTCGCGGTCGCGCGTGATCGAGCTCACGGTGCTCTCCGACGATGACATCCGCGAGCTGCTTTCGCGCGCCGTCTCCGACGAGCATGGCCTCGCCGGGCGCTTCTCGCTCGAACGCGAGGCGGAAGACGAGATCGTCACACTCGCCGGCGGCGATGCCCGCGCCGCGCTCACCACGCTCGAGCTCGCAAGCCAGATGGCCATGCCTTCCGGCGCGTCGCCCGAGGGTCCGGTGGTCATCACCCGCGCGCACGTCATCGATGCCAATCCGCGCCGCGGACTGTCGTACGACAAGCACGGCGACATGCACTATGACATCATCTCCGCATTCATCAAGTCGATGCGCGGAAGCGATCCCGATGCCGCCCTCTACTGGCTCGCACGCATGATCGATGCGGGCGAAGATCCCAAGTTCATCGCACGCCGCATCATGATCTGCGCCTCGGAGGACATCGGAAACGCCGACCCGCAGGCCCTTCTCGTGGCGGAGGCGGCGTTCAAGGCTGCGGAGGTGATCGGGTATCCCGAATGCCGCATCAACCTCGCGCAGGCAGCGCTCTACCTATGCCTCGCACCCAAG
>CAMZCV010000291.1 GCA_947305035.1 uncultured Coriobacteriales bacterium
CGAGCACGATGAGCGCGCCGACGAAGATCCCGTACGCCCTGTCCAGGCGAAGGTCCCGCTCGTCCATTTCCCTCAAGGCGTTGAGGCCCATGATGACCCTGCGGTACTTCTTCCTCAGCTCCTTGTCGCTCACGCCAGCTCCCCCAAACTTGTTTCTGCAGGTAATCGCCTAGCGGTCCAGCAGGCCATAGTCGCGGTACTTCTCGAGTATGGCCTTGAAGATGAGACGGTTCCCCACGTACTGCTTGTACGTAGCCGTCTTCTCCTTGCCCTGCGCCCTGAGGGCATCCATCTGCTCCGCCTCACGCGCGGCCTGGTCCTGGATATCGGCGAGCATGCGCTCGAACGCGTCCAAACGGTCCATCTAGAGATCCTTCCGCAGGTAGATGCATTCATCGGTGCGGTATTCCTCGAAGAAGCCCTCCGAGAGGAACAAACCGATGGCAGGGTTTCCCATCGCGATGTTATCGTACAGCACCCTGACGCCGCGCTCCCCTGCGGCCTCGCACAGCAACCGGAGGCCCGCTCGGCCTAAGCCTTTGCCGCGCCGGTCGGCTCGCACGATGACATCCGCAAGGTAGATGTCCTCGTCCTCGCTGTAGTGGTAGGCCACCTCGCCGACAAATTCGGAGCTCTCGGAATCGAGAAGGTAGCGGTAGAACCTCAGGCCCTCATCGCAGGCGAGCCAATAGTCGTACCAGCCGTCCCAATCCTCCTCGGGAAAGGCGATGGCCCCGCCCCACGCGTCGTTGTACGACATGGTTGCGGGATCCGCCAGGAGCTCCCGCCTGAACCAGAGCTCGTCTCGCGTGGGTTTGTGGAGCGCTATCATGCCCTCACCCGCTCAGAACAGGCCGCCGTTGTAGCGCCGCTGCACTACGATGATGGCGACGATGGACGCGGCGAGGCCTGCGAGAAGCACCCAAACAGCAATTCGGCCCGCGGCAGCTCCGCCGACCAGATCGATGACGCCGCTGACAGCAAGCGAGGCGCAGATGCCGTAGAGCGGCTTCGAGAACGCCTTGCCGTACTCCTCGGCCTTCTCGGGATCGATATGCTCCCGATGGTACGAGGCGATCAGCTTCACGTCCCCGCGCGCAATGGCGGTGGCGATGCCGAAGAACAGCACCGCCACCGCGAACATGATGATCGAGTAGATGAGCATCTTTCAGCTCCTGCCGGTAGCTTGCACGGTTACCTGTTGAGCAGACGCATCTTGGCAGCCTGGAACTTGGTGAGCACGCCCGTCGTATAGAGGATACCCATAATCATCGCACCAACCGCGATGCCGTAGGAGATGCCCTTCGCGAAGCCGCTCGCGAACGTGCCGCTGAAGTCGATCTCCTCCATCACGAGGCATGCGATGATGGCAATGATGCCCAGCACGAAGTACGCGAGCACGACCTTCTTGGCGCGCTGGCTCTGAACGCTGCTGTACTCCGCAACCTTGATGACGGTCTCTTCCATTTCCTTGTCCATGGTCTCCTGCCTTTCTCCGTCGAGGATCTCGCGGAGACCGACACCGTAGAGATCGGATAGCTCGATGAGGATGTCGAGGTCGGGAAGGTTGCTTCCGGTCTCCCAGCGCGAAACCGTCCTGCGGGCGACGCCGATCTGCTCGGCGAGCTGCTCCTGGGTCATCCCGTGCTCTTTCCTGAGCTCCTTGAGAAGCGATCCGATCTTTGCCTGATTGATCATGTCGGCCTCCTTTCGAGTCTTACCGTACGGCGAAGGCCGCCGCGACAGAAGGACACGAAACGACCAAAACAGCAGGTAGACCAAATGGGACACACCGTGTCCCGCTGCCATCGCGCTGAGCGTAGCATCGCGGCAGAGCGCGTACCGCTCCACGCTGGGAACTACCATACCATTTGGCGCAACCAATCGGATGGTTGAGGCCAAGCCCGGTTCTGGTCACCTATCTGACCACAACCGTCGCGGACGGCCCCCGGAAACGCCCGCTACAGCGCCAGCAGCTCCACACCACTCAGAACAGCGTGCCCTTGAGGCACACCATGGGACGGTTGTTGTCGTAGTCCCAGCTGTGATGCGCATCGCCGCGGCAGAAACGCGCATGCTCGCACGCGCGGCACTCGTCGTTGAGGTCCGAGAGGTCGTGCCTGAACAGCTCGAAACGGTTCTCCCACACGTTGCGCAGGCGTTCGCGCCGGATGTTCCCCTGAATGGTCTCGGGCCTGCGCTCGATGTCCAGGCACGCGGCGATGTCGCCGTTTGCCATGATGCTCGCGGTATAGACGCCCGCATTGCAGAGCCAGTACCACTCGCGCACCTCGGCCTCGTACTCGAGACCAAGGTAATGGCTGCACCCGTACTCGAGCGGATAGCCCGCCCGACGCTTCTCGCGGATGAACTCGAACAGGCGCACGTAATCCTCGCCCGTGAGCATGAGGTCGGGGCGGAGCAGCGCGCGGCCGATGGGCTCGAGGTTGATGACGCGCCACGAATCGATGTCCATGGCGTCCATGATCTCGAACAGCTCGTCGAGCTGGCCGATGTTGCCATGGTTCACCACGGTGGTCACCTGCACGTTGCGGAAGGCATGCGTGTCGATGAGGTTCTGGATGCCCGCCATGGCGCGGTCGTAGCCCCCGCGCAGGCCGCGCAGCTCGTCGTGGGTCTCGCGCAGGCCATCGATGGAGACCGAGACGGTGCCCATGCCCGTCTCGGCAAGGCGCTGCGCCACCTCGGGCGTGATGAGCGTCGCATTGCTTGTCATTCCCCAGGTATAGCCTTGCTCATGCGCATACCCCAGTATGTCAAAAAAGTCCTCCCGCAGAAGCGGCTCCCCGCCCGTAATACAGAGCATCATCGGCGAGATGT
>CAMZCV010000292.1 GCA_947305035.1 uncultured Coriobacteriales bacterium
CGGTGGCGACGGTGTTGTCGTCCGTGAACCAGTCGAACTCGTACTGGTCCTTGTCCACGTCGGTCATGAGCACGACGCTGAAAAGCCCCTCCAGCGTGTAGTGGTTGTCGATGAGCTTGCCGAGCGTCTTGGCCTTTATCCGGCCATCGTCGCCCATCTCCGTGTGGTGCAGGAAGTAGACGATTGTGTCGTGGTTGGTGTTCGTGGCTATCGAGCGGACCAGCCCCACGAAGTTGAAGCCGATGCTGTTGAACTTGTCAAAGCCCGTCTTCGTGCTGTCCATCTCCTCGAAGCCCATGAGGTACTGCGAGTCATCGATGGCGTATGCCCGCAGGTTGTTCGCCCTCAGGACGTTGTTGATCATGCGGTATCCCGCGTTGTCTGCGGTCTTGATGCTCGTGCGGAACGGCAGCGGCTTACCCGCCACGTTCAGGACTCCTATCTCCCCCGCCTCGAAGTTTCGCAGCGACGCGCTCTTGCCGCTGCCCGACGGTCCCATGACCAATACAGCCATGCCCATTGTTGAAAACTCCCTCCTAGAACTCGTACCAGCGCTCGGTGCCTGCCTCGCGGTACCTGCCGTGGACGCCGTTCATGCGCACGACCTGCATCCAGTGCGGCATCCACACGTGGTCCACCGCCATGCGGTCGATGGGGATGCCGTACTCCAGCAGCCACACGTCCGGCCTGTCGGTGGGCATCCTGCGCGGGTGGTGGTGCGTCTCCAGCCCCAGCCACGCGACGCCGTAGTCGGCCTCGTTCGCCGCAGCCAGGTGCGCCGTGTCGCAGAACAGCCGCTCGACGGGCGGGTCGAACTCCACCCACCAGACGCGGGTGGAGTCCGTGCGCTCATTGAGCCTGCGTTTGTCCTCGGCGTTGGGCATGAAGCTAAACGTCTCCATCGTCGGCCCCCAGCAGGCGGCAGAGCGTGCGCAGGTCCATGAGCACGTACTGGTCGCCCATCGACTTCGCGCCGCGGCCCTTGCGGTGGAACACGACCGCGCCGAGGTCGGTGTCGGCGTTGCCGCACTCGACCTCCAGCTCGTCCATCCAAGCGGCCAGCTCGACGCGGGCGCGGTTCTTCACCTCGATCACGAACGGCTCGCCGCGCCAGTAGACGCCCGCCACGTCCCCGCGGTCGTTCTTGCCGCCCATCACGCGGCGCTCGATGGCGTCGCCGAACACGCGGCGCAGGTACACGACCACCTGCTTCTCGAAGAGTGGCCCGCGCTTCATCAGACGCCACCTCCCAGCAGCCCCGCGATGGTAGCGGGCAGCGCGTTGCCGAGCGCCGCGGCCACCTTCTCGGGCTTGACGCGCAGGGTGCCGTTCGGGCGGATGGTGTCGGGCGTGGCGGGGATGGTCTCGGTGACCACCTCCACGCCATCCAGCAGCTCGCCCGTCTGCTCGCAGTACTGGACGGCCAGCTCGGGCAGGTGGCTGTTCAGCCACTCCGTGAGCCAGTCGTTGAACTCGTCCGACTCGTCGGCGCGCAGGGCTTCCGCGTCGGTCACGCGCACCTCGCTCACCGTGCGCTCGGGCTGTCCCTTCACGCGGTTGAAGCCGTAGGTGCCGACCTTCTGGCCACCAATGCGGACCTCGAAGCCCGTGGCCCCCGTGCGCTCGTACATGTCGAGGTAGAACGCGTTCACCTCGCCGCGCAGGTTGTCGGGCACGCCCGTCTTCAGGTCGGCCCCGATGGCGTTGTAGACGGCCTGCTCGATGGCAAGCCGCTCGATGGGGTTCAGGTCGCTCACAGCTCGTCCTCCTTGTAGAAGTCGCTGACGGACGCCACGCGTGCGTCCTCCACGTATGCGGTCGCGTCCGCGAACCAGCGCGGGTCCACGTCGTTCGGCGCGATGGCCACTATGTCCACGTGGTCGATGCCGTGCCTTTTCGCCCACTTGGCCAGCTTCTTGGCCTTCTTGCGCAGCTTGCGGTTGATGTCGGTCATGGCTAGATTTCCTCCCACGTAAACCTGCCGTGCCCGGCATTTCTCCACTGCCCGAGTCCCTTCCAGCGGCCATAGTCCAACCACTCGCGCACGAGGTCGGCGTCGGTGTCCACCATGCAGTGGATGGTCAGCTCGATGTAGGTGCGCTCCGGTGCCTCCTCCGAGTGCGCAAGGGCCACTCGCTCGCCCTGGGGCGTGGATGCCCTGAGCGGGCGCTGGCAGTCGGTGTCGGAGAGATCCAGCTCGATGGGTATCCAGAGCGGAATCTGGCGCGGGGTCACGAAGATGAGGTTGTCAATCTCCTGACGGTATGCCTTGATCTTCGAGGACTTGGTGCCCGGCACCTTGCGCAGCGCCTTGCCCGCCTCCTTCATGAAACCCTTGATCTGGTAGTCCCACAGGCACGGGTTGCCGTCCTCCATGCGGGAGAACACCGTCATGCCGCGCTCCTCCACCGCGTCCACGCCGATGCTCTCGATTTCCTCGCGCATCGTCTTGTGGTCGGGAGCCTTGCTCGCCACGAAGCGGCTGTGCAGCTCGGGGTCCGCGGGCTTGGACCCGAGGATGGGGTCGGTGAACGTGATGCGTACCTTGAATTCCTTCATGTGTGTTCCTTCTCTCTGTGTTGAAAACTTGGGCGGGAACCCTTGCCCGGTCCCCGCCCCCTGTGCCTTAGCAGCTCGCCGCTGAGCCTTGGCAGCGCACCTCTGAGCCGTAGCAGTTCTATGCTGAACGTAGCCCTTGCGATGGGGGGCTACGCAATGCAGCGCCGCTGCCCAGCCGAACATCGCCTTGCCATCGCCATGCCCAGATGCGCTCTGCCTACGCCTAGCGAGTCCATGCGTTGCCGCTGCCGAGCGGCGCAGCTCCGTGCGGGTC
>CAMZCV010000293.1 GCA_947305035.1 uncultured Coriobacteriales bacterium
TGCTGACCGACATCCAGGGCCTCGAGGACTTCCTCGGCGACATGGACTTCAAGGTCTGCGGCACCACCAAGGGCATCACCGCCATGCAGATGGACAACAAGGCCACCGGCCTCACGCCCGAGATCTTCCGCCAGGCGTTCGCGCAGTCCCATGAGGGCCGCATGTTCATCCTCGACAAGATGCTCTCCGAGATCCCCACGCACCGCGAGAGCACCAAGGAGACCGCACCGCAGATCATCAGCATGCAGATCCCCGTCGACAAGATCCGCGAGGTCATCGGCAGCGGCGGCAAGGTTATCCGCTCCATCCAGGAGGAGACCGGCGCCACCATCGACATCCAGGAAGACGGCACCGTCTTCATCGCCGGTGTGGGCGGGGCAGGGGAGGACGCCGCCGAGCGCATCCGCCTCATCGTCAAGGTTCCCGAGGCCGGCGAGGAGTACGTGGGCCGCGTCGTATCCATCCAGCCGTTCGGCGCCTTCGTCGAGCTCCTGCCCGGCAAGGACGGCCTGCTGCACATCTCCCGTGTCGCGCAGGGCCGCGTCGACAAGGTCGAGGACGTCCTCAACATCGGCGACGAGGTCAAGGTGCGCGTCCTCGAGGTCGACGAGAAGGGCAAGATCAGCCTCGACCGTCTCGACAAGCCCGAGGCTCCCGCCGCAGCGCCCCGTCCCGGCCGCAACGAGAAGCGCGGCAACGACCGCAACGATAAGAGCGACGGGCCGCGTCCGCGTCGTCGCCACAACGCCTAATCGGCTGTTTCGAGAGCGCGTTCAGGCCGGCATCCCCAGGGGTGCCGGCCTGTTCTTTTCTGGCTATGGGGATTTGCCGTCAGGCGCTAGGACAACGGCATTTATCCATCCTGAGCTGGCGGCGAGGCTGAATGTGGCTCACGCGTGCCGGTTGATTCTCCACGGGTCGCCTTTCTCGCTCTGCCTGCGTTTCCGGTCACTCAACTGACCATAACCGTAGAGAGCCTGCCCATTTACCCCGTCTCACCTACGGTTCTGGTCACTCAACTGACCAGAACCGTAAAGCCAATACCATAAAGAGAGAATCGTACACAGAATGCGCCTCGCGCTTGCACGGTAGGCTCAACTCATGCCGTTCCGACCCTTGACGTTCGCGAGCGCGACGGGTCTTTCGCGAACGCGACGGTTGCCAGACTGAGAATGACGGATTCTATGCGAGGATTCCTTCGACCGAAAACAGCGCATCCATTTTTCGCCACCACGCTGAACTGCTTCTCAGTTCCCTCGCTGAAAGACTCGTTGAGAAAAGATTGAGGAAACGTGCGAGGCTGAATGCGGACTACGTATGCATGGCAGATTTTATTGAATAGACCGAATGAGTCGCTGGGGAATAGAACGAATGAGGTGCTCGGATCCGGCCAATTTGCCACACATCTCTATCGGTGTAAAACACGGCAAGCTTTTGACCTGCGGAAATGTCGATCTGCAACATTTTGCCGGGGGAGAATGTGGCAACTCCGCCACGCTCTGCCGGGGGAGAACACGCATCCCTAAACCAAGAACCGACCCCATCTCTGGGGCCGGTTCTTACTTCCAAGCATTTCGTGTGCGGCTGTGCGGGCCGTCTCGTTATTAAAAGTATCCCCAAAAAGAATCAAAAATGATTGCTCGCACTGCCAATAACACAGCTTATGCGCGACTTATCCACGCCTTATCCACATGTGTGTCCAACTTGTGATGATGCCGTTCGGGCACGCGTGGAGACCCTCTGCCGATGGCATTCGCAGATCCATCGAATATGGCGTTTGAGCTGCATTTCGTGTATACTTTACAAGGTTATGACGCAGCAGCACATGATTAAACGCAGCACCGAAAGGACCCAAGCCGCAGATGGCTAAAAAGCAGACTCCACTCAAGATCATCCCGCTCGGCGGCCTCGATGGCATCGGCAAGAATATGACCGTGTTCGAGTATGGTAACGACATGGTCCTGCTCGACGCTGGCCTCATGTTCCCTGACGACGAGCAGCCGGGCATCGACCTCGTCCTCCCCGACTACACCTACGCTCCGCGGCATCGTCATCACCCACGGGCACGAAGACCACACGGGCGCCCTTCCGTACCTGCTCATGGACCTCAACGTGTCCGTCCCCATCTACTCATCCAAGCTCACGCTCGGCTTCATCGAGGGCAAGCTTGCGGAGCATAACATCAAGCCCACCCTCTGCGAGGTCACCAACGGGCAGACGGTCAAGCTTGGCGAGCTCTACATCACGTTCTTCTCGATGACCCATTCCATCCCCGCGGCGTTCGGCGTGTTCTTCAAAACCCCCGCGGGCACGGTCCTGCATACGGGCGACTTCAAGCTCGACCAGACGCCCATCGACGGCGTCACGCCCAACTACACGGCCATCAACGCCTTCGGCGCCGAGGGCGTCGACCTGCTCCTGTCCGACTCCACCAACGCCACCATCCCCGGCTTCACGGGCTCCGAGGCGTCGGTCGGCCCCACCCTGCGCCACATCATCAAGAACGCCCCCGGCCGCGTGTTCGTCGCGTCCTTCTCGAGCCACATCCACCGCCTCCAGCAGATCTGCGATGCAAGCGTCGCCGTGGGCCGCAAGGTCGTGGTGACGGGCCGTTCCATGGTCACCAACACCAAGATCGCCCGCCAGCTCGGTTACCTCAACATCTCCGACGACAACATCATCGACGCCTACGACGTCGATCGCATCCCCGACGACCGCATCGTCGTCATGTGCACGGGCAGCCAGGGCGAGCCCCTCTCGGCCCTCTCGCGCATGGCCAACGGAGAGCACAAGTCGCTCTCCATCCGCTCGTCCGATACCGTCATCATCT
>CAMZCV010000294.1 GCA_947305035.1 uncultured Coriobacteriales bacterium
GGCAATCTGCAAGCTCAAGGCCGAGACCGTGGCCCCCATCGTGGAGGGCATCGCCGATGGCTGCCGCATGAGCGGATGCGCACTGGTGGGCGGCGAGATGGCCGAGCACCCCGGCGTCATGGCTGTTGATGACTACGACCTTGCCGGCTTTGTGGTGGGTGTCGTCGACCGGCCCAAGATGATCGGCCCCGAGCTCGTGCGCGAGGGCGATGTCATCCTCGGCCTGTCTTCGAGCGGCATCCACTCCAACGGCTACTCGCTCGTGCGCAAGGTTGCCATCGAGGGCAAAACCGTCGAGGAGCTCGAGCAGCCGCTCGACGAGCTGGGCGGAGAGAGCCTTGCCGACGCCGTGCTGCGTCCCACCACCATCTACGCGGGCGGGCTCATCCGCGCGCTCAAGGCCGGCGCACCCATCCACGCGATGGCCCATATCACCGGCGGCGGCATCACCGAGAACCTCGACCGCGCCATGCCCAAGCACCTCGATGCGCTGGTCGACCGCGGCATCTGGGATGTTCCTCCCGTGATCGACTATATGATTCGCGCCGCAGGCCTCACCGACGACGAGGCGTACCGTACGTTCAACATGGGCGTGGGCATGGCCGTGATCTGCGACCCCAACGACGTGGACGACGTTGCCGAGGCGCTCGAGGCGCAGGGCTTCTCGCCGTTTGTCATGGGCGAGGTCGTCTCCGGCACCGGAAAGGTGGTCTACCGATGAGCATCAAGCTGGGTGTCCTGATCAGCGGCAGCGGCACCAACCTGCAGGCCATCATCGACCGCATCGCCGACGGCACGATCGACGCATCTATCGAGCTCGTGGTTTCGAGCCGCTCCGACGCATACGGCCTGCTGCGTGCCCAGGCAGCTGGAATCCAGACGCTCACCATGGACAAGAGCTTCTACGACGAGGATTTCACCGCCGACCGCATCATCGCCTCCGAGATGCGCAGCCGAGGCGTGGACTACATCCTCATGGCAGGCTACATGCGCATGGTTCACGACCCGCTGCTCGCCGCCTTCCCCAACCGCATCGTCAACATCCATCCCGCGCTGCTGCCCAGCTTCAAGGGAGCGCACGGCATCCAGGATGCCTACAACTACGGCGTCAAGGTGACGGGCGTGACGGTTCACTTTGCCGACAACCGCTACGATTGCGGTCCCATCATCGCGCAGCGCGCTCTCGCGGTGCAGGAGGGGTGGACCGTCGACGAGCTGGAGGCGGAGATCCACAAGATCGAGCACGTGCTGTATCCCGAGGTCGTGGGCCTGCTCGCGGCTGGGCGCGTGCATGTGTGCGATAACGGCACGGTGGAGATTGCCCCGGCGTAGAGTAGCCCGACCCCTCCTTCGTTTTCTGCGTACGGTTGACCCGCTCTTTTGCCAGACCGCATGCTACCTGCTAAAATATGTGAATCGGACACACGCAGCTAAAACACAGGAGAGTCCGTGCCCACGCAGAAGCTCGAACAGACACGCTTGCGCGCAGCGCCGCTTGAGGAGGAGCCTCCCGAGCAGGTGCTTCTCGGTCGCTATCGCGTGCTCGGAAGCGCCGGTGCCGGCGGTTTCGGCTCGGTCTTCACCTGTTGGGACACGCGGCTCCAGCGTCGCGTTGCCATAAAGCGGATCCCCGTCATCAGCCCGTACTACCTCGATGACAACCCCATGGCGTCGACTGCCAACGAGGTGCTCGCCGAGGCGCGCACGTCATGCCTGCTCGCGCATCCCAACATCGTCACCGTTTTCGATTTCGAGATCGATTCTCTGTACGCGTACCTTGTGATGGAGTACGTCGATGGCCTCACGGTTGCCGAGCTCCTGCAGCGCGTCGAAGGTGGCAAGCTCACCCATCAAGAGGTCGCGCATATCCTCTCGTCGGTATCAGACGCGCTTGCGTTTGCCCACGAAAACGGCGTGCTCCATCTCGATATCAAGCCCACCAACATCATGATCGACCGCGCGGGAACCGTGAAGCTCGCCGACTTCGGCATGGCCACGCTCGCCTCTGCCGCGGGGTACGGCGGGGCGCGCGGCGGCACCGTGGGATACATGCCGCCCGAGCAGATCGAGGGCGGCCTTGTGGACGAGCGTACCGACATATTCTCGCTCGCGGTCGTGGTATGGCAGATGCTCACGGGCAAGAGCCCCTTCTCCGCCTCAACCGCAGAGGCGTCGCGCGACAAGATCGGCAGGGGACCCAAACCCCCGCTCTCAAAAACCGACCCGTCGCTTGCGGGCATTGCAGAAGATGCCATCTACCAGGCGCTTTCACCCAACCCGCAGGACCGCATGTCCGACATCCGCGACTTCGCCCATGACATGCTCGTGGCGCTTGGCGAGGCAGAGGACGGCGAGCTCTCGCTTCGCGAGCTCGTGGAGCAGTCCGCCGAGGACGAACCCGAGGAAGAGGTGTCATGGGGCACCAGGCATCTGCCGTTCGACGTGCGGTTCCCCTGGGCGGAGACAGCTCTTACGCGCATGCTCGTCGCAGCGCTGGTCTTTTTCTCCACGCGTGTTGCGCTCGCGCCCGTCCTCGCGTTCGACGCCACATCCACGCTCACCGGCTCGCTGATCGCCGCGGCCGCCTCGGCGCTGTGGCCGCCGCTGGGCTCGGTGCTCGCGGGCGCCGCAATGGTTGCCGCCATAGCCACAACCAACGCCACCAACCTTTCGTTCCCCGCTGCATCCATCCTGGCTGTCCTGCTCTTCATCTGGTGGATCTCCGCGGGAAGGCGTGACCATCTCGCCACCGCTTCGCTGCTGTTACCTGCAGTTACGCCGTTCCCCATCTCGGGCGTCGCCCTTGCCATCTACGCGCTCGAACCGT
>CAMZCV010000295.1 GCA_947305035.1 uncultured Coriobacteriales bacterium
CGCCGCGCGATACTTCACCGCCATGGCCGACGCCATGATCCGCGCATGTGTGGCCAAGGCGGTGGAAACGGGCGAGCGCCTCGAGGTCCCCGAGCGCGGGCATGCCGCGCGCCGTCCCGAGAAGCGCCCGGCCGAGGAGCTTACAGCCGATGAATGGCGCAGGCTCGTGGAGGGGAACAGCGACACGAGGCACCAGCATGTCTAGCCAGAACGACGGCTGGAACACAGCGGCGGGCCAGAGGGTGCGCCGGCGCGCGTTCAAGCGCGACAGGGAAGCGAACGCCGAGTGCTGGATCTGCAAGGGCGAGAAGGGCCCCATCGACTACTCGGTGCGCCCGTCGTCCACCGATCTCTCGTACGAGCCCGACCACTACCTGCCTAGGGCACGCTACCCGCACCTCGCGCTCGACCTCGCCAACATCCGCGCAGCCCTCCGCTGCTGCAACAGGTCGAGGCAGGACAAGGCCGTGATCGACTCGCTCGGTAACACCTCCGGGAGCTGGCGCCGGGGGTAGGGGTGTCGAAATCTTGGCGCGCGGGGGCGCTCGCCTCCAGTCCGCGGCGGCAATCTTTTATCCCCCCGCAGGTGCCTACCGGGGGTCGCGCGCACGCGCGGGGGAAGAAGGAAGGAGGGGTAAGGCATGGGCAAGATCGAGAAGGCGCTCGAGGTATCCATAGATGAGGCCGTCAACAGGGGCATCATCGACAGGAAGCTCCATGCCGCGCCGATCGCGGTCATGCTCAGCCTGGCCAAGACCATCGACACGCCCACCTTCCCGATCGTCGAGGACAAGTACGACAACGTGAGCGTCCCCACGCTCCTGCGCTACATGCAGAGCATGGGGCTCACGCTGCAGGAGAACCCCAAGGCGAAGGCGGAGAAGGCCGAAAGCCCCTCCAAGCTCGCCAGCATGAAGGAACGCTCGAGGGCGAGGCTCAATGTCGTGTAAGGGCTGCGAGGTCCCGAGGATCTTCACGCCTCCGCTCCGCGAGCTCACGCCCGAGACCACGCTCGGCTACGACGTCATCGACTTCGCGACCAACGTCCTGGGCATGAGCCTCAACCCGTGGCAGCGGTGGCTGTTCATCCACGCCCTCGAGATAGAGGGCGACCTCGACGACGTGTGGTGGTTCCGCTACGCCGTGGTGGTCGTCCTGGTGGGGCGCCAGCAGGGCAAGACCCTCATGTCGGTCGTGCTCGCGCTGTTCTTCATGTACATCCTCTGCGCCGCGCTCATCCTGGGCACCGCGCAGGATCTGGAGCAGGCGGAGGACACCTGGGCGGAATGCGTCGAGATGGCGCAGGAGAACGAGGAGCTCGCCGAGGAGATCAAGCACGTCTGGTTCACCAACGGCGCCAAGCGCCTCTCGCTCTACGGCGGGAGGGACTACCGGGTGAAGGCGTCCACGCGCAAGGCGGGCCGCGGCAAGAGCGCGGACCTCGTCATCCTGGACGAGCTGCGCGAGCAGCGCAACTTCGAGGCGTGGGACGCTCTGAGCCCCACCACGCTCGCGCGGGAGAGGTCGCTCATCTGGTGCATCTCCAACGCCGGAGACGCCTCGAGCGTCGTCCTGCGGCATCTGCGCATGAAGGCGCACGCCGCCCTGGGCGACCCCGACCACATCGTGGAGGCGCTCGAGGGCAAGGCGGACGCGCCCGATGAGGAAGCCGGGGAGATCTCCATCGGCATCTTCGAGTGGAGCGCACCGCCCGATGCGGACATCCGCGACCGCGATGCGTGGGCGCAGGCCATGCCGTCGCTCGGCTACACCGTGACCGAGCGCGCTGTCGCGGGCGCCCTCGCCAAGACGACCGTCGACGGCTTCAAGACGGAGTACCTCTGCCAGTGGGTGACGAGCGCCATCAACCCGCCGTTCCCCCACGGCTCGTGGGATGCCGGCAGGGATGAGGACAGCGTGATCGCGCCAGACGCGCAGGTGACCTTCGGCGTGGACGTGTCGGCCGACAGGCGCCGCGCCGCCATCTGCGCGTGCGGCATGCGCAGCGACCGCAGCTACCACGTGGAGCTGATCGCCTACCAGACCGGGCAGGAATGGCTCGTGGGCTGGTTCCGCGACGTCGCCGCCGGCCAGAAGGTGCGCGTCGCCCTGCAGGGCAGGGGAGCGCCGGTGTCCGCGCTCGCCGACGTCCTCGACGCCATCGACGGCGTGGAGGTCATCAAGTGCGAGGGCAAGGAGCTGGCGGCCTACTGCGGCAGGACGTGGGACGGCGTGGCATCCAACACCGAGAAGGATCTGAACGCGCCGGCGATCCACCACAGGACGCAGGCCGCGCTCGACCTCGCTGCCGCTCTGGCCACCACGAGGCCGATGGGCGACGGCGGCTACGTGTGGGACCGCCATAAATCGAGCGAGGACATATCCCCGCTCGTCGCGATGACGATGGCGTACGGCCTCGCCACGCGCGTGGAGGAGAAACCCAAGGAGAGCGCCTACTCGCATGGGCGCGAGCTCATGGTGCTATAGGAACAAGGAGGGCACATGGGACTGCTCAGCTCCCTCTTCGGATTCGGCAGGCGCAACGTCCAGGTGCGCTACGTGAGCGCGGCCACGCACGTGCTGGGCTACAGCACGGCCGAGCTCTACATCACGCAGCCCGCGCTCCGCGCCGTCGTGAGCTTCATCTCGGGCAACGTGGCGTCCATCCCCATCAAGTGCTACGTGCGCGAGAGCGACACCTCCCGCCGGCGCGACACCGAGGGCGTGGCGCCCGTGCTGCTCGCCAACCCGAACGACCACACCACCACGCACGAGCTCATGGTCAAGACCGTGAGCGACCTGAAGCTCTACGGCTTCGC
>CAMZCV010000296.1 GCA_947305035.1 uncultured Coriobacteriales bacterium
ATCGCGCGTGTAGCGCTCGAGGGCACCCGTGAGCACGAAGGTGAGGCCGGCAAGCGTTTGCGGCCGCTCGGGCGCGCGGCGCTCCTCCTCCATCACGACACCCGCTGCACGCAGGCGCTCCAGCACGGCGACGTTCTCGGCAACCGAGAAGAACCCGCGCACGGACGCTGCGATCTTGGGGCCGATGCCATCGATAGAAGCGATATCCTCCTCGGAGGCGAGCATGAGGGCCTCGAGGCTGCCGAAATGGTTTGCGAGGAGCTTGGCCACGTTAGCTCCCACGTGGCGGATGCCCACCCCGAAGAGCACGCGCGCAAGCCCGCGGCTCTTGGACTCCTCCACCTGAGCCATGATCTTGGCGGCGATGACGGGACCCACCACGATCTTCTCGCCGGCAACGCTCATGCGCCCCGTCCAGACGCCTGCGAGCAGCTCCTCGTCGAGCTTATCGTAGAAGTCGGCCACGTCGCGGAGGATGCCCTGCTCCACCATGCGGTTGATGAGCTCGTCGCCGAGGCCGTCGATGTCCATGGCGCCGCGGCTTCCCCAGTGGATGAGGCGCTCGACTGCCTGCGCGGGGCAGTCGATGGAGACGCAGCGGTAGGCCACCTCGCCCTCCTCGCGAACTACGGGCGCACCGCAGCTGGGGCAGTGCGTGGGCATCTGCCAATCCGAGGAATCAGCGGGGCGCAGCTCGGGAATGTGCTTCACGACCTCGGGGATCACATCGCCCGCCTTATGGACCACGATGGTGTCTCCCACGCGCACGTCCTTGCGGCGGATCTCGTCGATGTTATGGAGCGTGGCGCGCGCGATGGTGGAGCCTGAGACCGTGACCGGATCGAACTCCGCAACCGGTGTGAGCACGCCCGTGCGGCCCACCTGGATGCGAATCTCGCGCAAGACGGTACGCTTCTCCTCGGGCGGGAACTTGTAGGCGATGGCCCAGCGCGGTGCGCGGGCGGTGAAGCCGAGCGCCTCCTGGCTGGCGAAGGAATCGACCTTCACGACCACGCCGTCGATGTCGTAGTCGAGCTCGCCGCGATGCGCGAGCGCATCCTCGCAGAAGGCGTGAACCTCGGAGGACGAGAGGCAGCGGCGGGCGTTGGGGTTCACCGAGAAGCCGCAGGCGCGCAGCCACTGGAGAAACTCCCACTGCGTGGAGACGGAGAGCTGGGAGCGGTCGGCGACGGCGTATATGAAGGTCTCGAGGTCGCGGACAGCCGTGATCTTGGGATCCTTCTGGCGGAGCGATCCGGCGGCAGCGTTGCGCGGGTTGGCGAAGACCGCGTCGCCTGCGGCATCGCGCTCCTCGTTCAGGCGCACGAAGCTGCGCTTGGGCATATAGACCTCGCCACGCACCTCGACCGATGTGCCCAGGCCCTCCCCCGCGATGCGAGCGAGGCCTGCGGGGGCGATTGCAGCAGGAACGTCGCGGATGGTGAGCACGTTGGCGGTGACGTTCTCGCCCGTGGTGCCGTCGCCTCGGGTGGCGGCGCGCACGAACTGCGCGTCGCGGTAGGTGAGCGCCACGCCCAAGCCGTCGATCTTGAGCTCGCAGGTATAGGCGACGGGATTGGCCTCGCTCGCTCCGAGCGCCGTATCGGTGCGCTCGAGCCACTCGTCGAGCTCGTCGAGGTTCATCGCGTCGTCCATGGAGTACATGCGCGCGGCATGGGTGACCGGCTCGAACTGGGCGGAGACGAAGCCGCCCACACGCTGGGTATAGCTGTCGGGGGTGACGAGCTCGGGGTGCTCGGCCTCGATGGCGAGCAGTTCCTGCAGATGGCGGTCGAATTCGGCGTCCGTCATCTCGGGATCGTCGAGCGCATAGTAGCGATATGCGGCGTGGTCGAGGATGCGGCGGAGCTCGGCGGCTCGTGCTGCAGGCGTCTTGGCAGCAGGTGCGGCTGCGGGCTGCTCCTCGGGCGCGGGCATCTCGTCGAAGAGGTTGCCGAACAGCGAAAGCTGGGTTCCCACGGTGTCTTTGGCCATGTGTATCTCCTCACGTCGATTCAACACCCGTTATTATCGCACGAGAGGAGGACGCTCACCGCGCGAGCATTCTCCGCTTGAGTACCTCGTCGCGGCGGGAGGCTATCGCGAGATACTCCCCCGCATCGACGGCGCGAACATGCGAATCCCGGTAGGCGGCCTTATCACGGGTGATGATGAAGCGCGCATCCTCGAGCTCCGCGGTTGCACGTACAATGCCGTCCTCGTAATCGGTCTCGCCATCATAGAGCGCTTTAAGGCACTCCTCAGCGCTCACGGGTGCGATCACGACGAGCTTGGTGAGCTTCTCGATCCACGAACGCGCTGTGGGCTCGCCATACGCCTTCGACATGATGTAGTACACGTCCTTGAGCGACATGGGGCAGACCATAGCCATGTCTCCCCCGCCGTTGCATAGGCGTATGAGCTGTTCGACATCGGTTTTGCCGGGACGATCGGGGGCGGCGAGATCGAGCAGGATGTTGGTATCTATGAGCAGCCTAGACATAGTGGTTCGCAATCATGTCGCGCATGGCATCGCGATCCATGTCTTTGAGCCACGCGGGAGCCGGGGGAAGCGAATCGACGAAGGAGAGGAAATCGTCAAGATTGTCCGCCTGTACTTCGGTTTGCCCCTGAGAGGCGAATGCTGGTATTTCCTCGGTTTCGGCAACATGCTCCCAGAGCCTGCCTATCAGCTCGGAGGCGCTTGTTCCCGCGATGCGCAAAAGGGCATCGACCTTGTTCTTGACGGCCTCATCCACGCGACCCGCAACCACCGCGGTTGCCATGCACGCTCCTTTCATTTGCTGTTTACATGTTA
>CAMZCV010000297.1 GCA_947305035.1 uncultured Coriobacteriales bacterium
TTCCGACCGAAAAAGTTTACCCCGCAGCCTGTTTTCGACCCTCGGAAAGGGGCCTGGAAGTCGCTGAAATCACGGCTTCCAGGCCCCTTTTATCTATTCTGGAGATAATCTCGCGGGGGAATTCGGGGGGAATTTTCTCGAGATGTCGCGCGGTTTGCGGCGCTTCGCGGCACCAGCGGGGGGAATCGGAAACCCAACCCGCGTCGCAGCAACGAGGCTGCGGGTGTCCGAAATATCGCCCTATTCCCCCCTGCCGGCTTCCTCGCGCAACCGACTTCGATGCGTTCGGGGCGGACCCGCTCATCCGCCCCGAGGCGCCATCGAAGATGTGGGTTCCATGGTTAATGAACATAGAGAACTCTAGCGGACTATCCGCGTTTTCCGCGACTTGCCGCCACTCGCCGCACCATGTAAAACCCCTTGTCATTGAAGCGATGCATCCGCATTCGATTTAACGTCGCAAACGGAACGCCATGACAGGAGGTATATCGATGCAAGCACAACCCGCCGCGCCCCAGGGCGCGAGCCGGATCCCGAACCCCTACTTTGCCTACGGAGCGCCCGCCGGGTTCGCTCCACTCACGGACGACGCAGGCGTCTACCTGCCCACCGGCCCCGGGGACGCCCAGCGCATGGAGCTCCTCAACATGCCGGGCGACGGCTCGGACGTGTGGCTGGACGTGCGCACAGTGCAGCTGTATCTGCAGATCTCGCTCACGTCCATCTACAAGCTCATCCACGCGGGCGAGATCCCGGCAGTGAAACTGGGAACCAAGACCATCCGAGTCAACCGAAAGGCGCTCGAGGAGTACCTGCAGAGCGCGCAGCAGATGGCCGTCGATATCGCAGATGGGGGCGATGACCAGTGAGACAGCATTTTCTAGGTGACCCTTATAGGGTACACCCAGGAACGGCCGAACGTTTAGCATTTTACATGCTCGGCGATACTGTGCCCGGCGCTCGTGTCATTGCCTGCTCGGCCCTTGCGATGCTTCAGAAACGAGGTAGCAATGGCAGCAGATGAACGCAGCATAGAACACGGGAGCGGAACGCTGGTCCTCCTGAAGGACTTCTACAACGTCAGGGAGGTCGCAGCTCTTCTGCACTGGAGCAGGGGTCGCGTCTACACGATGGCCGAAAGGAAGGTGGACCCATTACCGATCAGGCGCTTCGAGGGCAGGAAGAGGAACTATCTCATCCAGCGCGACGAGCTCATCGACTGGTACGACAGGAACTTCCTCTACTTGCAAGAGGGCGGCCAAGAATAGACGACGACTGAAAGAGGAGCATGATGACAAACGGCGGCTCGGGTGACGAGTTCGTCGTGGTGCATCGGTTCATGATTGAAGAACTCGGACTCAAAGGCGCGACTCTCCTGGTATATGCGAGGATCTACGGGTTCTGCGAGACGAGCAACCTGGATTTCTACGAGAGCAAGCCCAAGACCGCCGAGTTCCTAGGCCTATCCGAGAGAACAGTATTCCATTCGATCAGGGAGCTCACCGCCAGGGGCCTGATTTACGAAGTAGGAAGCCACGAGCTCGGGGTGGGAAGAAGCACCAAGGTGTATCGCATCGCGCGGGCGCCTTCCGCAAGGACCAAGTCCGAAGCGGCTAGGAAGACGTGCGCCAAGCGGCAATCCCCGGAGCCTACCTACGACGATGCCCATGACGCAGAGCGGAACGCCCCTGAAGGATCTCCCCCTGAGAATCCTTCAGGGGGTGTCCCTCCGCATGAAGGGAATTCATGCGGCGAAACGTTACCCCATGAAGATACTTCAGGCGGCGACGCCGTGCCCCATGAAGGGACTGCATGCCGTCGCCTGAGAGAAGTTCATCCGATAAGAAAGTGCGAAAACAAAGAGTTCATAGGAGAGGATCTTTGATATGTCCGGCGAACATGCAGGCGAAAGCGGTTTCATTACACCCGAAGAGGCGAAAGAGCGCGGCCTGAACGCCCCGAAGAGCGGCAACGCGGAATGCCCCTGGTGTGGCCGCATGCTCGAACCCAGAGGCGTCATGCTGAACGGACGCGTCGCCTGGGTGGCGTACGAGCCGTGCGGCTGCGACGGCGAGGTGGCGGCGGCGAAGGAGGCTGAGGCGCGCGAGCGCGAGGCAAGGGAGCGCGAGCGCAAGGTAAAGCTCATCCGCTCCGGTGTGAAGAAGCGATACCTGGAGGCGACGGTCGACGAGGTAAAGGCGCAGCAGTACATGGAGAGGTTCGGCTCCGATGACGGCCGCGGGCTCTACATCCACGGCAGCGTTGGAACTGGGAAGACGTACCTCGCAAGCGCTCTTGCCTGCACGTTCATCGATGCGGGCTACTCCGTGGTGCTCACGACCACGCTGGCGATGCTCGAGGACATCCAGGATACCTACGGCAAGGAGGCGTCGTCGCTGGATGCCGTGCTCCGGTTCGCGAGCAGCGACGTCCTCATCTTGGACGACCTCGGCAAGGAATCGGCTTCAGCATGGTCGGCCTCCATGATCTTCCAGATCGTCAACTACCGTTACGAGGCCATGCGGCCCCTCATCGTCACGTCGCAATACGATCTTGCTGGCCTGGAGAAGCGCATTGCTCGCCAGGGAGAGCACGAGAGCGCGCGTGCGATCGTGTCGAGGCTGCGGCAGATGTGCCATGAGATAAAGCTTTCCGGAGAGGACCGCCGACGCGGGTGAATGTGAAATCTTGATGGCTAATCGACAGGGGGAACCGTAGCGGACCATAACGCCTTCCCCATGCCTTCACGGCAGGTTCGGTCTCGTATATAACGGGCGAACGAGACGTGCAGCGGTCTGCGTCGGAGGCGTGCCTA
>CAMZCV010000298.1 GCA_947305035.1 uncultured Coriobacteriales bacterium
AAAGTGGGACAGCAAGTTACCTGTCCCCACTGTCCCAACCAGGTTCGTGTCATTCGCCGCGATGCGGTAGAATCGTGCCATGCCGAGTTGGAACATACATACCGCGCACGCAGAGAAGCTCCTCGCCGAGTACGGTGCGGAGGCGCTGGGCATCCGTGATGAGAACGCCTTCCTCTTCGGCAACTACGTGCCCGACATCTACGTGGGCTACCTTGTGCAGCCCATCAGCGTGTGGATCGACTACAAGGCCACGCACCTTGCCACCAAAGCCTACATCCCGCTGCCCAACTACGAGCGCTTCCATCGCAGGTACGTGGAGCCCTACGGCAACGACGTGCCCGATATCGTGCTCGGCGCGTGGTGCCATCTGGTGTGCGACAACGTCTACAACGCCCATACGCGCGCGTACATCAAGCGGATCCACGTGAAGCCGGGCGAGATAACCCGCGAGGGCAAGCAGGCCGACTTCGCAGCGTTCGGCCATACGCTCGACATCTCGCGTCATGTTGAGGTCACTCCCGAGCTCATCGCGCAGGCTGCTGCGTTCCCGCAGTATGCGGTTGCCGAGGAGGATGTGGTCGCTGCCGTTGCCGCAGCCAACGGCTATGTGGACGACAACATCGCCAACCACCTCGATGCGTTGCCTCCGCTCAGGCTGCTCACGCCGGAGTTCTTCTCGGCGGCGTTCGACGAGGCGCACCGCACGTGCGCGGAGGGGCTGCTAGCTCTTGCCGGTACGGATGCGGGCGAGGAGAGCCGCTAGCAATTTGCTCGCCATGGGCTGATCGGCCGTGTGCTCTCCCAGCTCTCTGAGCATTTCCGCAAATCCCATGCGCCAGCGTTCGGGAACCTCCGTGTCCCTCTTCGCAAGATGCGCCTCGGCGACGAGCATGACATGCCACCACCTGAGCAACCCTTGCGACTGTTTGGCCAGCTCGTCATCGCCCATGCGCTCGTAGAACGCGATGCGCTCCTCCAGTGCTTCGAGGATATCGAAGCTCTCGGCGCTGATGGGTTTCGCCATGATGCCGTTAGGGTTTATGCGGTACCCGTAGAAGCAGCCCTCGCAGATGGCGATGCGCTCCTGCGGATAGAGCAGCAAGTGCGATATGAACGCGTCCTCGTTCCTCTTTCCCACGGGGAAGCGCAGCGTGTCGAACAGGGAGCGCTTGAAGAGCTTGGAGTGTGCCGTATCGAAGATGAAGTCCTCCCTGC
This sequence comes from uncultured Coriobacteriales bacterium, assembly GCA_947305035.1. Lineage (GTDB taxonomy): Bacteria > Actinomycetota > Coriobacteriia > Coriobacteriales > Atopobiaceae > RUG721. Next base: position 1,216 of record CAMZCV010000298.1, read on the forward strand.
GGTACATGTTCGCACAGGCCTCGCAGCCGCTGATGATGCGCACGCGCTCGATATCGTCCTGCAGCTCGGCGGGAGGATCGCCGGCGAACCTGAGCTGCTGCGCGATGGCGATTTCCGCGTTAGCTCCCGTTGCGGCGTCGAGCAGCGTCGAAAGGTAGTGCGGCCCCACCGCGTCATCAGAATCGATGAAGGCGAGCCATGTTCCATGCGCAATCTCGAGACCGGCGTTCCGTGCAGCGGAGAGCCCCGCATTCTCCTGATGGATCACCCGGATGCGGCTATCTTCCTGCGCAAACGCGTCGCACATCTCGTCCGAGCCGTCCGTCGAGCCATCGTCGACGAGGATGATGTCGAGGTTGCGATGATCCTGCGCGAGCACGCTCCGCACGGCGGTGACGAGGAATTCCGCCTGGTTGTACACGGGCATGATGACGCTGATCGTCTGGCTCGCATGCACTCGCTTCTCCGCGTCGCTCTTCTCAGTGCGGATACGTGCGAGGAGCTTCGAGAGAATGGCCATCACCTTGGAATCGGAAGTGTGGTCGCCGAGCACGTTGAGCATATCGGGGAGATCCATACGCCACCGTTCGGGCACCACGCCATCCCTTCCGACGAGATGTGCATCTGCGCAGAGCATCGCTCGCCACAATCTGAGCGTTTCCCGCGTGTATTCAGCCAGCTCGTCCTCGCCCACGCGCTCGTAGTATGCGGTGCGCGCCTCGAACGCCTCGAGCGCATCGAAGCTTTCCGTGCTGATGGGCCTCGACATGACGCTTGCGGGGTTGTCTCGATATCCGTAGCAGCAGCCCTTGATGAGGGCGATGCGATCGTGGGGATAGAGCAGCTCGTGCATGATGGCTGCATCTTCGCGCGTCTTTCCCGCGGGCAGGCGCAGCGTTTGGAACAGCTCGCGCCGATAGATCTTGCCCCAAAGCGCGTCGAACATGAAGCCGTAATCGTAGAACGAGTACATGCCCATGCAGGCTTCGCGTCCGCTGATAAGTCTCAGCTCCACCGCGCTTTCCTGCGGACCTGCGGGAGGTTCTCCATCGAACTCCTCCATCGGGGCGATGACGATCTCCACGTTCTGTCCCACTGCGATGAAGTGAAGCGTACCGAGGTATGAGGGCCCGATGTAGTCGTCCGCATCGACGAAGGCGATCCACGTGCCCCGCGCGTCGTCGAGCCCTGCGTTGCGCGCAGCTGCAGCCCCTGCGTTTTCCCGATGAATCACCAGCACGCGGCCATCTTCCTGCGCAAAGGCGTCGCACATCTCGCCCGAGCCGTCGGTCGAGCCGTCATCGACGAGGATGAGTTCGAAATCGGCGTAGTCCTGCGCGAGCACGCTGCGCACGGCGGTGCCGAGGAATTCCGCCTGGTTGTACACGGGCATGATGACGCTGATTTCGGGCACCGCGCCAACTCCCTCCGCCCTCGCCGTACCACGTGCTTTCAATAGTAGCAGCGCCGTGCGAGGTCAACCCATGTATACTTAAACGGTTACGGAGAAAGGGTTCGACGTGCCGCAAGCACAGCCAGACACACACAAGAAGCGCGGCTTCTTCTCCCGCCTGTTCAGCGGCCGTGCCGATATGGGCGA
>CAMZCV010000299.1 GCA_947305035.1 uncultured Coriobacteriales bacterium
TACACCTCGTCGCCGACCTGAAGCTCGCCGACGGGCACCTCGACGGAGTCCAGGAACTCTCCGAGCCGATCGCCTGCGGGCATCGAGCTGTCGAAGTCGCGGAGCATCTGGTCGAAGTCGTACTCCTGCTGCTCGACGAAACCGTCGTAGAGGCCGACGCGTTCGACGATCTTCCAGCCCTCGATGACGTAGATGCCGTTGTCGCCGGGGTCCATGCGCTCGTCTGTGGTGTACGGCCCGATGCCGACGCAGTTGGTGCCGCCGAAGAAGTTGCCGAGCACCTGGCACATCCGGGCCCATCCGTACTCGTCCTTGGCCGGGTCGCGGTAGCCTTTGAGCTCGCAGTAGCGCAGCAGCGGCTCGATGGTGTCCCTCCCGCCGTTCCAGTGGACGTACAGGCCGACCTTGCGCTGCGGCGTGGTGATGACAGCCCTGTTTCCCATGATGATGACCTCCTTGTCTTTCGGCCCGCCCCTTGCGGGCCCGTTGCCGCGCGATGCGCCGGGGTTCTTGCGAAGCGCAAGGAGGCAAGCACAAACCCGGAGGGCTCGAGTTTTCCGGACGGATGCGTGGAAGGGCGCACGGAAAAGTTTTGCCGCGCCTTGCGCGCTGCGGGATCCTCGGCGAGAATCCGCGGTCCGGGTCGTACGGGCGGGGCGACGGGAGGTCTAAGGGAACGGGCTGTTATCGGCGCGGGACATGGTAGGCTGGGCTATCATCGGTACAATCGGAAAAGAAGGCGGAAAGGGGCTGCCATGGCGTCGGGAAGCGCGCAGAAGCTCAAGGTCCTGCACCTGATGGACATATTGAAAACGGAGACAGATCCTAGTCACGGGCTCACCATGCCGCAGCTGATCGAGCGGCTGGCGGCCAGGGGCGTCGACGCCGAGCGCAAGGGAATCTACCGCGACATCGAGACGCTGCGCGAGTTCGGCTTGGACATCCGGCAGCTCAAGCGCCAGCCGGTGCAGTACGCGCTCGCCGAGCGGGACTTCGAGCTCTCGCAGCTCACGCTGCTCGTCGACGCGGTGCAGTCGAGCAGGTTCCTCTCCGACGGGGCATCGAGCGCCCTCGTGAAGTCGGTGAGGCAGCTGGCCTCGGCCGAGGAGCGCAAGGCGCTCAACAAGCAGGTGCACGTGCACGGGCGCCCCAAGAGGCAGGACCGGTCGGACTTCGTGGCCGTCGACCAGCTGCAGGACGCGATCGCCTGCAAGAGCAAGGTGTCGTTCCGCTACTACAAGTACGGCGCCGGCAAGGAGCGCGTCGCCCGCAAAGGAGGAGCGGCGCACGTGGTCACGCCCGTGAATCTGACGTACTCCGACGGCAACTACTACCTGGTCGCCTACAGCGCCGCCGACGGCGAGATCCGCAACTACCGCGTGGACCGCATGGGACAGATCGCGGTGACCGGCGAACCGGTGGACCGCAACGAGGTCATCGCGCGCTACGACCCCGACGAGGCGGCCAGGACCGCCTTCGGAATGTACGACGGCGAGCGCGTCGTTGCGACTATCGAAGTTGACGCCGATCTGATGAACGTGGTCGTCGACCGTTTCGGGCGTGACGTGGCCGCCGTGCCTTCCGAAGACGGCAGGACCGCCACTGTGACTGTCCCCGTGCGCGAGAGCCCCGTCTTCTACGGCTGGCTCGCCACGCTCGGCGACGGTGCCGAGGTCGTGCGTCCCAAGGCGCTTCGCGACGGTTACGCCGACTGGCTCAGGGAGACACTGGGCAGATACAAGTAGCCGTAATTACAGCTCATGGAGATACCACTCCACTTCAACGTGGCAGGTGACCTCAATCGGCTCTGGTTCGAAGAGGGGTACAAGGCCGCTTTCGTCGTCGTAGCACCCTTTCCTCCGGCAGAATTCGACGTATCCGCCGTCTCCGCTGATATGGTAAACAGCGCCAAGCCTGCAGCCTGCTGCACTAGCATAAAGCTCGGCACGGTGGCGCGCCTGCTTTACCGCGGGCTCGACTAAGGTGTCCCTGACTCCCTCGCGGTCCTTGAGGTCGAATCCGATATTGAACTCGACATTGGATTGCGAGAGAGCCCGCCATAGCTTCTCGACGTTTTCTATGTTCCCGTCGAAGGCGAGCTCGAGGCCGCTCTTTGCCGCGTACTCATATCCTTTGAATAGCTGATTCCTTCTGAAAAGCGCTTCGGTAAAGATCTCGTATTTCTTGTCGGAAACTTTTTCATACAAGGCCTCGTAACACGGATAGATTTCGAGGGGCTCCCCTTTGTGATCATCCCCAGAAATCTCACAGCTCTCCAGAGCCTTGCGCACGCGATTAACGGCCGCCCGGTAATCGGATATGCACTCTTCTTTCGTTTCGTGTTCGCCCCTGTACTCGATGGAGACTTTCACGATATCGGGGTCGCAATAGGTTTCGGCAGTCGCCCCTATCGTGATGGTGTCGCCCTTCTTGGTGTGAACAATCGTATCCCTCATTCACTAGCCTCCCTTGACCCAATTGATCCGGCAACGCAAACGATACGCTCAAACACTTTCTCGCGTGTCCAGCATGTGGTACACCCGGCCTTCTTTGTGTCTGGGACAATTACGACGTCATGGTGGGCGGAAAGGACGGCGGCAACATGTGCGGATGCTACAACGTGGCCATATCGACCAGCATCAATGAAGGGCTGCTCTTCTCGGGCGTGATCCAGGATGAGCAATAACGACGCATCGACGTCGAGCATCGGCGTTTCCGACTACAAAGAGCTCATCAGCAGGCTGCGCAAAGTCTGGCCGGAAAACAGCAACGGCTACATAATCCGAGAACTCCAGATAGACTGTATGTTCGG
>CAMZCV010000300.1 GCA_947305035.1 uncultured Coriobacteriales bacterium
TCGCACCGACGCCGACCACCAACCACATATTGTAGACGAGGCGGGGGAGCGTCACGACCCCGGCATCATCCATCTGGCCATAGAGCAGAACGTCATCGCGTACTCCCGGATAGTAGAGCACCGCCTCGGTCTGATCGATGCTGCCCACCACGGCGACCAGCTCCCGAGCATCGCGCGTCATCTGGGTCCACCGCGTGTCGTAGAAGGTGACGAACGCTTCATCGCCTATGACATCCAGCTCCACGCCGGCGGCACCCTGCTCCGAGATTGCCACGAGCGTGCCGTCGGACAGCTCGTCCACGCGCGCGAGACCCTCGCGGTAGGGGATTGCGATGGGTGCGGTGAGGTGCACGACGAGCAGAGCGACCACGACGAGACCTGCAAGGAAGCCGATCAGGAGGTTGCTCGCAGTTCGCTTGCGCAGGAGTATCTTGAAGAGGTCGATACCGCTCTCGGCAAGCTCGACAGCCTCTGCGGACTCGACGGCTTCGACGATCCGCTCGCCGCGGAGCAGCTCTGCCACGCTCACGTTAAGCGCGTTTGCGAGCGCCTCGAGGTTGTCGAGGTCGGGCATACCATGGCCCGTCTCCCAACGCGAGATGGCCTTGTCGGAGACGAGCAGGCGATCTGCGAGCTGCTTCTGGGTGAGACCCTGCTCCTTGCGGAGCTCTGCGATGAACGATCCGGTGTTTTCTGCATTCATGATTCGAACCTCCCTGCCATAAACCATAGCGGGAGGTTCGGAAAGATGCACCCTATGATTCGTGGAATCGTCCGATCAGCCCTGCCCGTAGTAGGCGTTGGCGCCATGTTTGCGCAGATAGTGCTTATCGAGGAGCTCCTGCTGCATGGGTCCGCGGCCAGGTTCGAGCGAAAGCGCGACGAAGTCCATGAACGCGACCTCCTCCATCACCACGGCATTGTGCACGGCCTCTGCAGCATCTTTTCCCCACGCGAAGGGACCGTGGCTGTTCACGAGCGCTCCGGGAACAGCGGCAGGGTCGATGCCCCGCTCTGCGAACGTCTCGATGATGACGTTGCCCGTCTCGAGTTCGTAGTCGCCTGCAATCTCCTCGGGCGTCATGGGTCGCGTGCAGGGAATCTCGCCGTAAAAGGTATCGCCCTGCGTGGTACCCATCGCGGGGATGCCGCGACCCGCCTGCGCGAAGCCCGTCGCCCAGCGCGAGTGCGTGTGCACGATGCCGCCGCACTCTGGGAAGGCCTTGTAGAGCGCGAGGTGCGTGGGCGTGTCGGAGGACGGCTTCCAGCGGCCCTCGACCACGTTGCCGTCAAGATCGACGACTACCATGTCCTCAGCTGCCATGCCCTCGTAGGCAACTCCGGAGGGCTTGATCACGGCGAGCCCGCGCTCGCGGTCGATACCGGAGACGTTTCCCCACGTGAACGTGACGAGGCCGTGTGCGGGGAGCGCGAGATTGGCCTCGAGCACCTGCTTTTTGAGCTTCTTCAGCATCTAGAGCACCTCCGTCGCGAGCTTCTCCAGCGGAAGGGCGCCCTTATAGCGCGTGAGGAAGGTGTCGAAGCCAGCGACCTCGTCGGGTTCGGCCATGAGCGTGGATGACTTCGCGTCTGCGAACACCTTTGCATCTAGGTAGTCCTCGAGCGTCTCGCCCTCATCGTGCCAGAGCATGTACGCACAGAGCAGGGCCATGCCGTACGGTCCGCCCTCGCCGGCGGTCTCCATGACCGAGACGGGCGCACCCACGGCTGCGGAAAGCATGCGCTGGCCTACGCCGGGTGTTTTGAAGTAACCGCCATGGCCGTACAGGCGGTCGATGGGAATTTGCTCCGCATGCGTGAGGATGTCCATGCCCACCTTGAGCGTGGCAAGTGCGGAGAAGAGATGCGTGCGCATGAAGTTCGCGAGCGTGAGGCGCGCGTCGGGTGTGCGCGCGAAGAGGGGCCGTCCTTCGTCGAGGTCGGTTACGCCCTCGCCCGAGAAGTAGTTGAAGGAGAGCAGACCGCCGCAGTCCGCATCGCCCGCGAGCGCTGCCTCGAAGAGCTTGGTGAAGAGCTCGCCCTTCTCGGCCTTATAACCCATGAGCTGTGCGAACTCTGCGAAGAGACCAACCCATGCGTTGATATCGGAGGTGCAGTTGTTGCAGTGCACCATGGCCACAGGGAGGCCCGAGGGTGTGGTCACCATGTCGATCTCGCGATGGACGCCGAGCGCGTGGTCAGTCACGACCATAGCGAAGTCGGAGGTTCCGGCGGAGACGTTGCCCGTGCGTGCCCGCACCGAGTTCGTGGCCACCATGCCAGTGCCCGCGTCGCCCTCGCAGGGAGCGAAGGGGATCCCGGGCTGGAGCGTGCCCGAGGGGTCGAGCAGGAGTGCGCCTTCCGCGGTGAGCGTGCCTGCGGGCTGACCCGCGACCAGCACCTGCGGGAGGATCGCGGCAAGATCGACGCCTGTGAGCTTGAGGAACTGCTCCACCATGGCGGAGTCGTAGCCGAGCGCCACGCTGTCGATGGGGAAGATGCCGCTCGCCTCGCCGATGCCCACGGCGTCGACGCCGGTGAGCGCATGGTGCACGTAGCCAGCGAGCGTGGTGAGGTGCGCGATGCGGCCCACGTGCTCTTCGCTGTTGAGTATCGCCTGGTAGAGATGTGCGATGCTCCAGCGCTGCGGGATGTTGAACCCGAAGAGCGCGGTGAGCTTCTCGGCCGCCTCGCCCGTGATGGTGTTGCGCCACGTGCGGAACTCCGCGAGCTGGTTCCAATCCTCGTCGAAGGGCAGGTAGCCGTGCATCATGGCGGAGACGCCGATGGCGCCGAGCGTCTGGATGGGCT
>CAMZCV010000301.1 GCA_947305035.1 uncultured Coriobacteriales bacterium
GAGGTCACGCTAAGGACGCTCGAGTTCCGCCCGATTCACAGGTACGAGCGCGTGGAGCCCACGAACGGCAAGCACCGCATCATCGGCGTGGAGAGCGTCAAGCAGCAGATATGCGACTATGTGGCGATACTGGCGCTGGAGCCGCTGCTTGACGCGAAGGTGGGATTCTATCAGGTGGCGTCGATACCGGGCAAGGGCCAGAGGCTCGCACGCGGGGCGCTCCGCAGGTGGTCGAAGGAGAAATCGACGTACCACGTGAAGGCGGACGTGAGGCAGTGCTACCCGTCGATCAAGTCGGAGACAGTCATGCGGGTGCTCCGCAAGTACGTCAAGAGCGCGGACGTGCTCTATCTCTGCGAGTCCCTGCTTGCGACCTACGACGGCGGGCTTGAGATAGGCAGCTACTTCTCGCTCAAGATGGCCGTCCTTGTTCTCAGCTTCGCATACCACCACATCGAGTCTCTCGGTAAGACGAGACGCGGCAAGTGGGTACCACTCGTGCGACACCAAATCTGGCACATGGACGACCTCATTCTGATAGGCAACAACAAACGCGACCTGAGAATGGCGGTGCGGAACCTCGAGCGCTACCTGAAGAAGGAGTTTGGTCTGTCCCTCAAACCGTGGAAGATTGCCAAGACGGGCGACTCAGAGCCGCTCGACATGGGAGGGTGGGTGGTGCGCAATGGGCGCGTGACGCTTCGGGCCGGCCTCTTCCTGCGGGCGAGCCGTGCGTTCGCGCGGTATACCAAGGCACCATCGCTCAAGCTCGCTCGACGGTGTGTGTCATATTGGGGCTGGCTCATCCATTCAGATAGCGACTACTTCATGAGAAAACACAACATCGTGGCCCTCATGCGCAAGGCGCGCAGGGCCATCGCGAGACATGACAAGGAGAGGGCGAATGGCATCAACAGACCGCTCGCCGCGACCGCTTGAGCCGGTGCTCATGGTGGTCAACGGCAACGACATGGAGGTGTGGCTGCGTCGGAACATCCGGCAGGAGACCGACGAGGACGGCAACGAGGTGTGGGTGGCAGACGCGGTACACGGCATCCTGCCCGCATCGACCACCGGGGCCTACGTGTCGGAGAACTTCGATGCGCTCTGGGACGAGTGGGACGATACCCCGCTCACGGTGCGCATCGCCGATGTGCGCGACGCGACCGAGACGCACGACGGCGCAATCGTAGAGCTGGCTGAGATGGTGGCCGAGGGTGAGGTCACGATGGAGGACCTCGCCCAGGCGATAGTCGAGCTGGCTGAAATCATCGGGGGAGGTGAGTAAGCATGATCAACTTTTATGTTAAGCGCATCCACAAGGGTCTGATGACCATTGACGAGGTGCCCGAGCGCTGGCGTGACGCAGTGCGAGAGGCTCTGGAGGGCGAGTAGTGGAAGCGATAACGCCAGCGCTCATCGCCGTGGGCGTGGTGAACCTACTGATGTTCCCCATCCTAGCGTGGCTCATCAAGCGTTCGCTTGGCAACAAGTTAGACACGATGGACGAGAAGCGCGACGAGGCGAGGGCGGAGCAGGCCGAGAGCCAGAAGCAGCGCGAGGCAGAGCATGCGATGCTGCTCGCGATAGCGCGAACCATGCTGCTCGATAACTTTGAGAAGTGTATGGATAAAGGCTATTACTCTCGGGAAGAGAGGGAAATATATAGCCTCATGTACCACGAGTACAAGCTCAGCCATGGAAACGGCGTCATCGACACCATTGCCGAGCGCATCAGGGAGCTGCCGATGGAGCCGCCGAGGGAACACGAGCGCGAGGATTAGAAACCGTTACATATCGTTACTTAGGGCATCCATTCGGGTGCCCTTATTTACCAGATTCAGCGATTACGACAATTTGCAACCGATTTGGGGCGTATTGTGCGCCCCTTTTTCGTAAGGAGGTGTCATGAGCGACTTTGCAAAGGCCGCTGCAATCCGTGCCGTGCGCACGATGGCGCAGACGGCGCTGGCGACGCTGCCGACTGCCGCGATGATTTCGGAGGTTGACTGGCTTGTGGTGATACAGATTTCGGCGCTCTCGGGCATCGTGAGTGCGCTCACGTCCATCGCCACGGGACTGCCCGAGCAAGCACAATGCCTAAACTCAGTGGCGTTGACATCAGCGGGTGGGACGAGGGAATCGACACCGCTGCACTCACGGCGGACTTCGTGATCGTAAAGTCTACCGAGGGCATACAGGGAACCAGATACAACCCCGCCTACCGTGACATGGCCGACCGCGCGGCGAAGAGCGGAAAGCGCATCGGCTTCTACCACTACGCTAACGGCGGCGACCCGGTGGCCGAAGCCGACTGCTTCTACGAGTCCATCCGAGAGTATCGCGGGCGTGCCGTCTACGCGCTCGACTGGGAGAGGCAGGGCAACCGCACCTTCCAAAGCGGGCACGACGTTGCGTGGTGCAAGCAGTTCATGGACAGGATTGACGAGCGCATGGGCGGCAAGTGCCTGCTCTACACGTCCAAGGGCATCTGCAACCAGTATGACTGGTCTCCCGTCAGCAACCACCCGATGTGGGGTGCCGAATATGCCTATGACGATTACGTGTATCAGGGCTATCAGGATGACCCTTGGGAGAGCTCGGGCAAGTGGGGCGCGTGGGGCAAGCCGTGCGCCATCCACCAGTACGGATACGTCAATCCGCAGCCGAACAACGGCGGCGTGGACAAGCTAGACGCTGACCTCATGCACGCGCCAGTGGAGTCGTGGGAGACGTGGTGTGGCGACAAGACACCGAAGGCACCGCGCGAGAAGTCGCCCATGACGCTCGTTCGG
>CAMZCV010000302.1 GCA_947305035.1 uncultured Coriobacteriales bacterium
CAGCACGGCCACCGCGGCATCGTACCAACCCGGCGGGAGCTACACGGGCAACGCGGTGCTAGCCCTCTACGCGGTATGGTCACTCAACTACGTGGCACCGAATCTCACCAAGCTCACGGCTGTGCGAACGAACTCTAGCGGCGCAAGCCAAGATGACGGCACCTATTGCAAGTGCACGCTCACGTGGACGGCTGGCATCGCTCCGATCACGTCCGTAACCTTCAAGGCCGTCAACGGCTCGAATACCTACACGGGCAACGGCACCGTCAGCGGCACCACTGCCGCGTGCACTTTCGGCGGCGGCAACCTGAACACGGAGCTGCGCTACACCGTCACCGCCACGCTCACGGATGGCGCGAGCAAGTCCTACACGCTCACCACCACCCTCTCGCCGTCGTTCTTCACGCTCGACTTCCTAGCGGGAGGCAAGGGCATCGGGGTGGGGATGGCCGCGACGAGGGCGGGCCTCGACATCGGGATGGGGACCTACCACGTGGCGCAGTCGGTGCACCTCGTGTCCGGCAACATCACGAGCGGGACCGCGCCGAGCAGCACCGCCTACGGCAACGCCTATCTGTACTTCCGAGACTCAGAGGAAGCGTTATTGGGCTTCATCGACCCCATGTTCTATGCGAGCGGCACGCAGAACATCAGGTTCTATGCTTCGAGGAGAATTGACTCCACTACCTATTACAACGGTTTCAGGATCGGCCTGACCGCATCGGGAGATCCCGACGTGGGGTTCCATGACACGGCATGCAGGGATGCATGGCTCGACGCGCTCGGCATCGGAGCCATCGGCCTGAAGGACTCGCTTGCAGCGTCCGACATCCCAGATCTCAGCGCAAGCAAGATCACCTCTGGAACGCTCGGGGTTGACAGGATTCCCAACCACTCGGCTGCGAAGCTCACGAGCGGCACCGTCGCATTGGCTCGCGGGGGAACCAACAGCGACAACACTGCGAGGGCCATCAACACCGTCTTCGCCGGTCCATCGTCGGGAGACGCGGGGAACGCAAGCTGGCGCTAGTTGCTGCCGACATCCCGAACCACAGCACGGCGAAGCTCACGAGCGGTATCCTCGGCATCGCACGCGGCTGCACAGGCTCGTCACAGGTCGTGAGCATCGTGAACAACTCGACGCTGACCATCTTCGCGTGGGGGCCGCTCGTCATGGTGCAGCTCCACGGCCTCGAGCTGGCCCCCGGCACCAGCACCGCCGTCTCGTCGACCGCGTACCTCGCGAGCTACAAGCCGGGGTACAACGTATCGGCGCTCGTATCGGGTCCGGAAAACAACGATAGGATCGCGCGCCTCTGGGTGGGCAAGGACGACGGGAAGGTGTCCCTCAACGCCGTCCACACGACGACCAAGACGGCAGGGTATGGAACGCTCGTCTACATGCGCGTCCCATCGTAAGGAGGCTGCATGACGACAACGGAGATCGTCGCAGCGATCTCGGCGCTGATCGCCCTCACCGCTCTGGCGGCGAACCTGCTGCGCAGCAAGAGCGCAGACGATCAGAGCGCCCAGAGCATCCGCGACAAGCTGGAGTACATCGGAACCAACACGCGCGACATCCGCGACGACGTCCGGGCGCTCGACCGCAAGCTGGACGACCATGCGGCGCGCATCACCAAGATGGAGGCCCGCATGGACGACCACGGGCGCCGTATCGAGAGATTGGAGAACGTACAGTGAACGAGAAGTGCAAGAAATGGCTTATCGCCGCCGGCGTCCGTGCCGTAAAGACCATGGCGCAGACCGCGGTGGCCCTCATCGGCACCAATGCCCTCGGAATCACCGGGGTGGACTGGATCGCCGTCGCGTCCGGAGCGGCGCTCGCCGGCATCCTTTCCATCCTCACCAGCATCGCGGGCATCCCCGAGGTCGAGGGCGGGGCGCCGCTCTCCGAGCTGAGGGGCGAGTAGCATGACCCCGCAGGAGAAGATCGCCGCCTGGGCGCTCTCCCAGGTTGGATACGCAGCTTACAACGGCAAGCACAACAAGTACGCCCAGGCGCTCGACAAGACCAAGGGCTACAACGGTCCCAAGGACGGCTACGACTGGTGCGAATCCTTCCACGACTGCGGCATGATGGAGTGCTTCGGACTCGAGACCGCGTGGAAGATGATGAACCAGCCGATGGGCGGCTGCGGCGCGGGCTGCGAGCAGTCGGCGGCCTACTACCGCGCCGCGGGGCGATGGAGCTCGTCCCCCTCGCTCGGCGCCCAGATTTATTTCGGCAGCGTCGGCGACGAGTACCACACGGGCTTCGTCGTGGGCTACGACGCGTCCACCGTCTGGACGGCGGAGGGCAACACGGGCTACTCGCTCGGATACCCGGGCGGGGCCGTGCTCAAGCAGAGCTACCCGCGCTCGAGCTCAAAGATCGCTGGCTACGGTGTGCCCGACTGGTCGCTGGCGAAGGACGGGGACGCCGTGTTCACGGACGTCGGCAAGGGCACGGCGCACGCGGACGCCATCAAGTGGGCGAAGGAGAGGGGCATCACCACCGGCTACGCCGACGGCACGTTCAGACCCTACTCCCCGACCACCCGCGCCGACATGGCGGCGTTCCTCTACAGGGCCTCCGGGTCTCCGAAGCCGTTCAAGGACGTCGCTCCGGGGAGCCCGCGCTTCGCCGAGATCTCGTGGATGGCGGAGAAGGACATCGCCAAGGGGTACTCCGATGGGAGGTTCAGGCCGAACGACAGCGTGGCACGCCGCGACATGGCGGCGTTCCTGTACCGCCTGGCCGGTTCCCCCGCATACGAGCCCTCCGAGGCC
>CAMZCV010000303.1 GCA_947305035.1 uncultured Coriobacteriales bacterium
CTCGAGAAGATGGAGGAGCTCGCCAAAGACGGCTACGACTACAACGAGCGCGTGATCATCACCCATACCGAGAACCTCCCCGACGCCAAGGCCGTGGCCGACATGGTGCTTTCCAAGTTCCATAAGGTGAAGGACGGCAAGGTGCTCATCTCGCCGGTCGGCGCCACCATCGGCTGCCATCTGGGGCCGGGCGCTGTCGTGCTCAACTTCTGGGGCAAGCCTCGCGAGGCAAAGCCCGAGCTCTAAAGGGGTATCGAGAAGAGCTCGCGATAGAGGGCGAGCTCCTCTGAGGTATCCAAACTCGAAGAGAATTCCACCGCGCCCGGCTCCGTGTCGGGCGCGAGTTCGTTAACGGCGGCAAGGCGGCGCCTGAGCTGGCGTGCCGTGCCCGCTCCGCCATCGAAGAGCCTCACGTCGCCCAGCACATCGCGGATGGCGGAGGCGATGAAGGGATAGTGCGTGCAGCCCAGAACCACGGCGTCTACCCGCCCACGATAGGCTCCCACATACGATTCGACGAGCTCGCGCACGTCGGGCGCATCAAGGTTGCCCCGCTCGATACGGGCTGCCAGCGCGGGGCACGGAACCGCATGGATAGTGCAGGACTTGTCCAGACGGGCGGCGAGGTCATGGTATTTGTCGAGGGCGAGGGTGACAGGCGTCGCCATGACGAGGATGTTCCCGCCGGGATAGGCTTCCGCGGCGGGTTTGAGCGCCGGCTCCACGCCGATGATGGGGACATCGGGATATGCGGCGCGCAGGCTCGCTGCAGCCACGCTCGTTGCCGTGTTGCAGGCAATGACAACGGCTTTCGCGCCATGGTCGATGAAGGTCTCCACATGGTTATGGGTGAGGCGGAGGATCTCTCCCTCGCTCCTGTCGCCATAGGGCGCGTTGGCAGAATCTCCGAAATAGGAGAAGCGCTCGTGGGGAAGCTCGGCAACGAGCGAGCGCAGCACCGAGATGCCGCCCACGCCCGAATCGAACACCGCTATGAAGCCGTCGTTTTGCATATTTCAAGTATGGCACATTGCGCCTAGCGAGACCGCAACTTGGCTCCAAGCGTGTCGATGCCGTGATGGATGGTCATGATCGGGTGCGAGAACATGAGGCGCGGACCGGCATAGCGCATGACCTGGCGGATCTTCTCGCGCTGCACAGGAGCATAGCAGTGCACTTTGCATTGCGAGCAGAACGTCTTGGTTGCCATGAAGGGGCAGCGTGCGGTGCGCTTCGCCGCGTATTCCGCAAGCTCGGCGCATTCGGGGCAGTCGACGCTTTGTTTGCGCTTGAAGAACAATCTGACCGCGCAACTGAAAAACCGCTACGCTGTTCTCTAGCACGCATTCGCCTTCCACGAAAGGAACAGCCATGATCGAAACCGCCCAGGCATTCGGCATCGACATCGGCGGTTCGGGCATCAAGGGCGCGCCCGTCGACCTCACCACCGGCACTTTTGCCGACGAGCGCCTGCGCATCCCCACGCCGCAGCCGGCAACCCCCGAGGCCGTGGCCGACACGGTCAAGGAGATCCTCGATAGCTTCGAGGTGGAGGACGGCACGCCCATCGGCATCGCCTTCCCCGCGCCCGTGAAGCCCGGAAAGCCCCTCGGATACATGTCGAACCTCGACCAGTCCTGGGTGGGCGTCAACATCGAGGAGCTGTTCTCCGAGCGCTGCGGCCGCAAGGTCCGCGTGCTCAACGACGCCGACGCCGCCGGTCTCGCAGAGGCCGTCTTCGGCGCCGCCAAGGGCGTCGACGGCCTGGTGATCGCCACCACGCTGGGCACCGGCATCGGCACCGCGCTCATCAACAACGGCACGCTGCTCCCCAACTCCGAGCTGGGCCACATCATCATCGACGGCAAGGGCGACGCCGAGAAGTACGCCGCCGACTCCATCCGCACCAAGGAGGAGCTCAACTGGAAGAAGTGGGGCAAGCGCCTCACCAAGTACTACAAGCTGCTCGAGTTCTACCTCTCCCCCGACGTCTTCGTCGTGGGCGGTGGCGTGAGCAAGAAGCACGAGAAGTTCTTCCCCTTCATCGAGATCGACACCCCCATCATCCCCGCCGCGCTGCTCAACACCGCGGGCATCGTGGGCGCCGCGCAGTTCGCCGCCATGCAGTAGGACACGCGGAACAAACACGTACGCGAAGGGCCACCTCTCCGGGCGGCCCTTTTCATGTAGGGAGTATCCCCCAATGGGGGAGTATCCCCTATTGGGGGTTGCCGGAGAAGAGCGTGCGGAATCCCTTGCCGAACAGCTCGAATGCTGCGGCAATGCGGCTCTTGCGCACGGGCTCGGGAGCCTCCTCTACGGCAGCAGGCTCGGATTCCGGCGCATCTTCGACGACGGCGGGCTCGGACACGACAGCCGTCTCGGGAATCGGACGCATCATCCCAGTAGCCTCGGAGTCCGAATCATACGACCCGATATGAGGCAGCGCAAGCAGCGCCTTGTACGTCTCGGCGGGTATCGGGCTGATAGCACCCGAGATAGGGGCCGTGATCTCGTCGGCAGCGGCACCGAAACGCGAACGCCGGTAGGCGTAGGCAAGCAAAATCTCCTGGCTGTTGAACGGTTCCTCTCCCTCGGGAGCCTCGATGGGCACCCATGCACCGTCGCTCGTGAGCTGGCGTGCCTTGACGTTGTCGGCAAGCTGCAGGTTGACATACTGCATCACCATGGCGCGGCACGTGGGGTCGAGCACCGGATAGGCGATCTCGACGCGGTGCTCGGTGTTGCGCGTCATCATGTCGGCACTCGACAGGTAGATCAGGTCGG
>CAMZCV010000304.1 GCA_947305035.1 uncultured Coriobacteriales bacterium
TGGGCTCGTCGGCGATGAGGATGTCCGGCTCGCAGGCCAGGGCCATGGCGATCATGACCCGCTGGCGCATGCCGCCGGAGTGCTCGAAGGGGTACTGCTTCATGCGCTTCTCGGGCTCGTTGATGTTGACGAGCCTGAGCATCTCGACCGCGCGGTCCCACGCCTGCTGCTTGTTGCGGTTGGTGTGCAGCATGATGGCCTCCATGAGCTGGTGGCCGATCGTGTAGGTGGGGTTGAGCGAGGTCATGGGGTCCTGGAAGATGATCGAGATCTTGTTGCCGCGGATGTCGCGCATGACCCTCTCGCCCGCGCCGACCAGCTCCTGGCCGTCGAACTTGATGGAGCCGCCGACGATCTTGCCCGCGGGGGCCAGGATCTGCATGACCGAGTAGACGGTCACCGACTTGCCCGAGCCGGACTCGCCCACGATGCCCAGGACCTTGCCGCGGTCGAGGTTGAACGAGACGCCGTTGACGGCCTTGACCTCGCCGGCATCGGTGAAGAACGAGGTGTGGAGGTCCTTGACCTCAAGAAGTGCCATGGTCTGTCCCTCCCTACTGGTTGAGCTTGGGGTCGAACGCGTCGCGCAGGCCGTCACCAAAGAGGTTGAGCGACAGCACGATGAGCGAGATGACGATTGCCGGGATCACCAGGCGGTAGGCGTAGCTGGTGATGCCGTTGAGGGCGTCGGAGGCGAGGCTGCCCAGGGACGGCATGGGGGCGTTGACGCCCAGGCCGATGAACGACAGGAAGCTCTCGGTGAAGATGGCCGAGGGGATCTGCAGGGCGGCCGCGATGATGATGACCGAGATGCAGTTGGGGATCAGGTGCTTGCGGATGATCCAGCCGGCGCCGGCGCCCGTGGCCTCGGCGGCCAGGACGTACTCCTGCTCGCGCAGGGAGAGGATCTGGCCGCGGATGAGGCGCGCCATGGAGCACCAATACAGCAGGGCGAAGATGACGAAGAGCGAGATGATGTTGGAGCCGATGCTTGCGAGCACGGTACCGTCGATGACGGGCCCCAGCGTCTCGCGCATGACGCTCGCCAGAAGGATGACCATGAGCATATCGGGGAGCGAGTAGATGATGTCGACTATGCGCATGATGAACATGTCGACTTTTCCGCCCGAGAAACCCGCGATGGAACCCAGCGTCATACCGATGACCAGAACGATGATCGATGCGAAGAAGCCCACGGCGAGCGAGATGCGGGTGCCGTAGACCACGCGGATGAAGTAGTCGCGGCCTGCGGAGTCGGTACCGAAGATGTGCGGGAAGACGCTCTCCCCCGCCTCGATGCGCTTCTGCTCAGACGCCGAGAACTCCATGGGGCGCAGATTGTTGAAGCTCGAATCGACCGGACGGCCGGGCTGGTTGCCGAGCTGCTTGGCGTAGTCGTAGGGCCAAACCAAGGGCAGCACGATGGACGAGAGGGTGATCAGGATGATGACGATGAGGCTCACGAAGGCAACCTTGTTCTTGTACAGGCGCTTGCAGCCGTCCTTGAAGAATGTGGAGGACGGACGCATCTGCACCATGTAGGCCTTGTCCTCCTCGGAGGCAGGCGCGAAATCGATCGGGTCGACGTGGAACTGGGAAAGGTCGACATGACCGGTAAGGATCTTGTTCTCCATCTTGTCCACCTCCTACTCCAGGTTGATGCGCGGATCGACAACCTTGTAGAGGATGTCGGACACGAGGTTCATGATGACGATGAGGGTTGCGAGCACGATGGTGGTGCCCATGATGAGCGTGTAGTCACGGCCCGTGATGGAGTTCACGAAGTAGCGGCCGATGCCGGGCGCCGCGAAAATCTGCTCCACGACGAGCGAGCCGGTGACGATGTAGGCGAGCTCGGGGCCGAAGTAGGTGATAACCGGGATGAGCGAGTTCTTGAGCGCGTGGCCGATGATGACGTTGCGCTCGGAGACGCCTTTGGCCTTGGCGGTGCGGATGTAGTCCTGGCCGAGGACGTCGAGCATCGAGGAGCGCGTGAGACGCGTGATGTAGGCCATCGGGTAGAGCGAGAGGGTGATGACCGGCAGGATCAGGCCGCCCTCGGAGGCGCCGTTGGCCGGCAGGACCCTGAGCGAGACGCAGAAGAGGATCATCAAGAGCGAGCCCATGATGAACGACGGCATGGAGACGAACGCCGTGGTCATGATCATGATGATCTTGTCGGGCAGGGTGTTTCGCCTGAGCGCCGCGACGGCGCCGAAGATGATGCCGAACACCGTGGCGATGAGCAGGGCGATCAGGCCGATCTTGGCGGAGGTGGACATGCCGTCGATGATGATATCGGTGACCATGCGTCCACGCTGCTTGATGGAGGGCCCGAAGTTTCCGTGGAGCGCATCGCCCAGATAGGTGGTGTACTGCTCGAACAGGGGCTTGTCGAGACCGTACTTCGCCTCGAGCGCAGCCTGGGCCTCCGCGGAGATGGCCTTCTCGCGCGTGAACGGGCCGCCGGGAACGGCATGCATGACGAAGAACGTGATGGTGATGACCGCCCAGAGCGTGACGACCGCCAAAATGATTCGCTTGACGATGTAACGCAGGGTCTTGGAATCCATAGGCTCACCTCTGATTTCCGCGTAGGTTGAGACCCCTCCGATAATTACGAGGTTTGATTATAGGTGCGCATGGGTGTCATTACCCCCATCCCGTCCGCAACGTTGACATATCGTTAACCTATCAGACAGTTACCCGGTCATTTGTCTCATCACTTTTCCTGAGACAGTTACCCGGTCA
>CAMZCV010000305.1 GCA_947305035.1 uncultured Coriobacteriales bacterium
AAGGTGACGGAGATGTAGGTGGAGATGTTCACGCGCAGCTCCTGCGTGCGGCCTAGCTCGGGGATGAGCGCGTTGAACGGAGTGCAGTAGAGCGACAGCGAGACATAGAACAGCACCAGGCACACCAGCAGTGCAAGGTCGTTGAAGAGCTCGCCTCCGAGGCCCGGAACCGTGAACACCACGACGGTCATGATGCCGAAGGGGACGGCGAACCAGCGCATGAAGGGGATGCGGCGGCCCAGCGGGTTGCTCAGCCGATCCGAGCGGCTGGCGATGAAGGGGTCGATGAAGCCGTCCACCAGGCGGCAGAGCGCCGTGATAAGGCCGATGACCGTCATGCCCGCGAAGACGATGCCCTGCGTGATGAACAGCGGCATGCCCCTGGCGATGACCTCCTCGCTGGGCATATAGAAGTACACGAGCCAGTTGCTCACGACGCCTGAGAGCAAGGCCCATCCCAGCTGGCCGATCGCGAAGTTGCGCATGATGCGGCCGTCGGCAAGTTTCTTCTCCATCTGATCAATTCTCCCTACTCGTTGCCAGCAGTTTCCTCGGCGATGCCGAGCGTATAGCGAGCCATCTGCATGATGCAGGCGAGCTCGTCGTTTCCATGGGTGAAGTCGTCGGAGGGGATGATGTCGCCCCTGACGATGCGTTGCGCGATCGCCATCATCGAGTGCGCAACCGTGCGGTAGAACACCGGGAAGTCCACCTTGCGCGTGACCGAGCCATCGGAGAGGCCCAGCTGGTAGGCGTCCTCGAAGAGGAAGTAGAACTTGGCGATGGCGCCGCTGTATGCCTCGAGCTCCTGCGCGGGCACGCCCTCTGCGAGCACCATGTGGTCGAACTCGTCGAGGAAGCGCACGAACTCGGGAAGGCCCAGATAGGCCTCGATGTAAGCGGTGAAGAGCGCGGTGAGCCGCTCCGCCCCGCTCATGGCGAGGAAGTCGTCCTCGTCGATGGCGTGCCGGATGCGAGTGTTGAAGATGCTCCACATGTGCGTGCCTGCGTGGATGGCGATGGCCGTCTTGGTCTTGTAGTGGCGGTAGAGCGTGGCGACGCCCACGCCCGAAGCATCAGCGATGTCGGTCATGCGCACGGCGGCGATGCCGTCGCGCAGGAAGAGCGCGGAGGCCTGGCTGATGATGAACATCGAGCGGGTGGGTTCTTCGCTTCGGGGGGTTTTCAGTGAAACCAGCGGCAACATCTCAAGCACTCCCCTTTCCTCTTGACGCACTTTTTCGAAAATGATAGTCTCACTATCAACTGATAGTCAGACTATCATTTCCAGAAAAGCGGGTCAATAAACAATCAGAGGTATTCGGAGGGAATCATGGTCGACAAGGCGAAGGTCATCTTCGGGAACGAGATCGCTGAGGCAGACTACAGGGCAGCCTGCAAGTCCAAGGAGAACTTCATCAAGAAGTTCGGCGACGACTCCGATGCCGTCTACCACCTTGCCGCCGCGGACCTGCCCGTCATCGGCGAGCGCCTGGGCGTGCGCAACCTCGTGATGGCTCCCGAGGGCGCCGCGCGCCTCTCCTTCGATGAGAGCGTCAAGCCCGTGGTGGTGGGAAACATCCGCATGGGCTTCGGCCACTACCGCATCTCCATGGCCATGGCATCAGCCGCGCACGCCATGGGCTACACCCCGTACTGGCTCGACCTCTGCTCCTTCCCCGAGACCACCTGCTCCAAGGTGATCGGCTACCAGAACGACCTCTACTCCATGGGTTCGCGTCTCTCCCAGAAGCTCCCGCCGTTCAACGCGCTCTACTGGGAGCCGCTCAACTCCGAGGGCTTCCGCAAGCTCACCTACAACGCGAGCGACCAGAAGAACGCCGAGCTCATGGTGCCCCTCTTCCGCGATCTGCCCAAGGACGTGCCCTACATCGGCACGCACGTCTGGCCTTCGCAGGCCGCCGTGCACGCCGGTCTCACCCATGTCGTGAACGCTATCCCCGATAACTGGCCCATGGCGCTGCATCTGGCCGAGGGCTCCATCCACACCGTCCAGACGCCGAGCGCCTACCTGGGCTACAAGGAGCTGCGAGGCATGGATCCCAAGCGCGCGCTCAAGCCCATGCCCGACGAGGCCATCCGCTACACCGGCCATTACGTCGATCACGAGCTCGTGACAAACATCCCCGCCGACTGCGCCGCCCGCCGCGAGCGTGTGACGAACGGCGGTCCCGTGCGCTGGCTCATCACCGTGGGCGGAGCGGGTGCGCAGGCCAAGCTCTTCTCCGACATCATCGAGAAGCTCATCCCCTACGTGGTGCGCGGCGAGGCTGCCCTGTTCATCAACGTGGGCGACCATGACAAGGTGTGGAAGAGCCTCTGCAAGTCGGTGAAGGACCTCGAGGGCCTCACCACCACGCACTTCAACAACTTCGCCGAGGCTGCATCTCTGGCTACCGCGGCGCTCACCGAGCCCATCGGCGGCATCCACGCCTTCTGCGACTCCGACATCTTCTCGGCGGTCTACACCACCAACGTGCTCATGCGCTGCTCCGACATGCTGGTCACCAAGCCGAGCGAGCTCTCCTTCTATCCCGTGCCCAAGCTCATGATCCATCGCGTGGGCGGCCATGAGGCGTGGGGCGCCATCCGCGCGGCGGAGATCGGCGACGGCACGTACGAGATCGACGAGACCCGCGAGGTGCTCGCGATGATCGATTCCATGCAGGCGGACCGCTCCATCATCGCCTCGATGTGCG
>CAMZCV010000306.1 GCA_947305035.1 uncultured Coriobacteriales bacterium
GTCCGGTCACGACGTCGGCTGACGGGCGCTGCGTGGCGACGATGAGGTGGATGCCCGCGGCGCGGCCGAGCTGGGCGATGCGCACGATGGAGCTCTCCACGTCCTTGCCCGCGACCATCATGAGGTCGGCGAGCTCGTCGATGACGATGACGAAATACGGCATGTGGACGGGCTTGTTCTCGGAGTTCTCGAACTTCTCGCCCGTGATGACCTTGTTGTAGCTCTTGATGTCGCGCACCTTGTAGTGCTCGAACACCTTGAGGCGGCGCTCCATCTCGGAGACGCCCCACTGCAGGGCGCTCGCAGCCTGGCGCGGCTCGGTGACCACGGGCACGTAGAGATGCGGAAGGCCGGCATAGCCCGTGAACTCGACGCGCTTGGGGTCGACCATGATGAGGCGGACCTGCTCGGGCGTGGCGCGCATGAGGATGGACATGACGATGGAGTTGAGCATGACGGACTTGCCCGAGCCGGTGGTGCCGGCGACGAGCAGGTGCGGCAGCGTGGCCAAGTCGACCACGATGGGCTTGCCCTCGGAGTCGCGGCCGAAGGCGGCCTCGAGGGGACCGTCCTGCGCGTAGGGCAGCACGTCGGCGAGATAGACGGAGTTGCGGCTCTCGTTGGGGATCTCGATGCCCACCTGCGACGTTCCGGGGATGGGGGCGAAGATACGCACCGACTTTGCCGCAAGCGACAGGGCGATGTCGTCCTCGAGGTTGGTGATCTTGCTCACGCGCTCGCCCTCGCCCGGGGAGATCTTGAACGTGGTGACCGAGGGGCCTGCGGTCCATCCGGTGACCTTGGAGGTGAGCCCGAACTCCTCGAGCGTGGACTGGAGCTTGCGCGCGGTGGCGGAGAGCTCGTCGTCGGAGCTCGCGGACTGCGAGGACGTGGGGTTGGA
Organism: uncultured Coriobacteriales bacterium; assembly: GCA_947305035.1. Lineage (GTDB taxonomy): Bacteria > Actinomycetota > Coriobacteriia > Coriobacteriales > Atopobiaceae > RUG721. Next base: position 902 of record CAMZCV010000306.1, read on the forward strand.
TGCGAGGATGGAGAGCGGCGGGAGCTGGTAGGACTCGTCGCCGTCGCCGGGACGCGTGACGGCGGCGGGCTTTCCGGCGAGGAAGGCGGGCATGGCTTCCTGCTTGGTCTCCTTCTTCTTGCGGGGCTTGCGGTCGATCTTCACCGTCTCGGGCTCGGGAGTCTGCTCGACGGGCTGCGTGGTGTCGCCGTAGTCGATCATATCGTCGTCGAAGGGAAGCACGCCCTGGACAGGCTCGGCGTCGAGCAACTGCGCTTGCCTGCGCTTGAGTACGCTCGTCTTGCGCTCCCCGATGAATGAGGTCTTGGCCTTGTCGGAGTTGGCGAAGAGCGCCTCCTGCTGCGCCTGGGCGCGTGCGCGCTGCTCGGCTGCACGCTCGGCACGCTCCTCGCGGCGTTGCTCCATGCGCTCGCGAGCGGCCTCGGAGGCCTCGGAGGCGCTGGCGCGGAGACGGGAGACCGCTCCGGAGATGGAGAATCCGCACACCACGATGCCGGCGATGATCATGCCCGTGAGCAGCACGTTGCCGATGATGCGGCCGACAAGCTTGAGCAGGACCCATGCGATGCCCCCGCCCACGTATCCGCCGGCGCCCTCGAGGATGCCCGGGGTTATGACGGCGTCGGGCGAAAGCTCCGCCTCGGGAAGGTTGATGGAGAGCATCGCGAGGATGGCCAGGACGATGAGGAGCAGTCCGAGGGCGACGCGGCCCGAGATGGGGCCCTCCTCGTCGATGAAGAACGTGATTGCGAAGACGAAGAGCGCTATGGGGAAGAGCAGGGCTCCCGTGCCGAAGCAGCTGACGAGGGCCCTGGACATGGTGCGGGTGACGATGGCCGTGGAGGGGCTGATGAGCGCGATGAACAGGGCAACCGCAAGCACGGCGATGACGACGCCCACGATATCGTTGGCGGTGGAGTCCCAGCCGGCCTGGACCGCAGCGGCGTGAGAAGCCCTGGCGGGGGCTTGCCTCTTCGATCTCTGCGACTTGGATGCTGTGTTTGATCTGCGTTTCTGAGCCATTGAGCCTTAGACCTCCATGACGACCGGGATGACCATCGGCCGGGTATGGGTTCTCGACCAGAGGAAGCTCGAGAGGGCGCTGCGCACGTCCTTGCGGAGCGACTCGAGCGAGGGGCTGTCCTGCGCGACGAGGCGCGTGATGGTGTCGTTCACGAGCGTGCGCGCGTCGGACATGAGCTCGTCATCGGTGGCGAAGGAGACGCCGCGGCCGCTGATCTCGACGACATCGACGCGGCGCTTCTTGCCCGTGAGCGCGACGACGCAGGTGATGATGCCGTCTTGGGCGAGCTTCTGGCGGTCGCGCAGGACGACGGGGTTGGCATCGGTGACCGAGAGGCCGTCGACGTAGACCACGCCGGAGTCGATGCTCGCGCCGCGGCTCACCACGTGGTTGCGCATCTCGAGGGAATCGCCGTTGTCGAGGACGAAGATGCTCTTGGGGTTGACGCCCATCTGCTCGGCGAGCTTGGCGTGCGCGCGCAGGTGCATGGCCTCGCCGTGAACGGGCATGAACGCACGGGGCTTGGTCATGGCCATGACGAGCTTGAGCTCCTCCTGGCTGCCATGTCCCGAGACGTGCACGAGGGCGTTGGACTTATCGTGGATATCGCAGCCCACCTTGGAAAGCGAGTTGATGATGGAGGTGACGCTCTTCTCGTTGCCGGGGACGGGTGTGGCCGAGATGATGACGGTGTCGGACGAGCGGATGGAGAGCGATTTGTGCTCTCCGTTTGCCATACGCGAGAGGGCCGAGAGGGGCTCGCCCTGGCTGCCCGTGCACATGACGACGATG
>CAMZCV010000307.1 GCA_947305035.1 uncultured Coriobacteriales bacterium
GATGCGCGCCTCGGCCTTTCGGAAAGCCACCTTCACGAGCGCGGTTGCCTCGAACCCATCCGCTGTTACAATGCCCCATTGTACGGGCTGCTTCTTGCGGAGGATCTCCATGTGCCCGCCGAGCGTGGTGCCGTCCACTTCAAGCACAAGCTTCATGTTCGATTTGCCCATCGGCCCCTCGAACGTGCAATCCCACGAGCCGGCCAAGCCCGGGTCGGGCTCCCCTCCCTCGTCGATATCGGAGGCTGCGGGGCCTGTCGTGGCAACGGGCGCTTCGAACCACTCGGGTTGCGGCACGAGCGGAAGCTTCGCCGCCGAGTCGCGTTCGGTCACGTGGTCTGCCGGGTCGACGATGAATTCCCGATACTGCGAGGACAGCTCGTAGTGCATCTCGCCCTCCACCACGAGGGGATCTTCGCCCGGGCGCTCGATCGTGAGCTTGCCGATGGCGGCGTGGCGCGAGATGGAGGGCGCCGCGCCCACGCTTCGAAACGCCGCTTGGATGGCGGCGGGCGCCATGGCGTACTGGTCGTTGCCCACGAGGAAGCGAAGCTCGGTCAGCTCGTAGCGCACCTTCACCCCATCGCGCTCGAAGCGGTACACCATGTGGGACGGCAGGGTCTTGCCGGTCTGCTCTAGCACGAACTCGCCATCCATCCGGATGTCGACGCCCGGGCCCATCTCCACGTTGTCGAACACGACGTTGCCCTGCGCGTCCTGGACGCAGAACCAGGGGAAGCGCACGTTGCCCGTGGCGTCATTGGACACGCTGTCGAACACGAGGATGGTGTAGCCGTCCGATTGCTGACGGCCCCAAAGCCACCGGTTCCAGAAGTTCAGCAAAAGGCCAGTGGCCCACTGGTGGTCGTGATATCCGCGCCCGCGCACCTGCCGCGTCTGCCCGTCGCGCACGAGCGTGCCGGAAACATCGCCGCGCGGCACGGCGCACAACCACGTGAAGTAGCTCTCATAGTCCTCGCCGAAGTCGACATAGGCAGTGCCAGGGCGCCAAGAAGCGGCGGTCTTCTTCAGCACCAGGTCCAGCGAGATGCCTTTCACGTCCTCGACGTGCACCTGATAGGTCTCCAGGTCCCCCCTGAACGTGTGCGGGCCGATCTTCACGTCGCAACGCTCCTCGGAAAACGAGCAGTCGGCCTCGTCGAGGAACGCGAAATCGTTGATCTCGTGCCCATCGGGGAACTGAACGTTGGCGTAGAAGAACGGGTGCAAACCCTCCTCGGGGCTCCCGATTACGGGGTTGGTGGCAAAGTTCAGGTTGACCTTCGTGCCGTCGTCGAGGTCGGCGTCAAAGTACCACCACTCAATCCATCCTGGCTGCGCGCCGTTGCGCTTGCCGTCCTCCCAGGAGGCCACGATCTTTTGGTCTACGCCCATGCGCTCGAAGTCCTCCGCCTTGTTTCTCATTCTCGCGTTCGCCATGACGCCTTCCTTTCGTTGGAGCTTCTCCATGTCTCCAAAGTAGCTGTGCTCAGCCATATTTGTCGACCGATAAAACCCAATGAGCCGTACAGATAGGAAACACACTGTTTATAATAGTTCCGATAAGTGAACGTCATAACGAAGTTGTCACGGGGGCTGGCGCCCCGTTCGTGTTCATTTGGAGAGGAGGGCTCATGGGCGAGGACCTGCGCGTGGTGAAAACGAAACGCGCCGTCGAAGGCGCGATGGAAAAACTGCTCGCCGAGCGGCCGTTCGATGCGATCACCGTGCAGGCGATACTCGACGAGGCCCTGGTGAACCGCAAGACCTTCTACAGCCACTACCGCGACAAATACGACCTGGTGCGCAAGATGGCCGACGGCTTCTTTGCCGACATCGCCGCGCTCGTGGAGGCTCGCAAGCGTTACGACGTGGTGCCTGATAGCCCGTTCGGCGCGATGGACGCGCTCTACGGGTCGCTTCTGGCCAAGCGGAGGCTCGCGCTCGCGCTCTGGGACGTGAAGTGCGAGGGCCTCGATTTCTCGGGGGAGCTCGCCTCGATTGTCGAGGGCGCGTACCTGTCTCATTTCGGGAAGGCCGGAGCTGGCGACCCAGTTCTGCAAGCGAAGCTCGCGTCGGCGATGGTGGTTGCAATGCTGCATTACAGGCTGGAGGCCGGCGAGCCCTTCACCGCCGCCGATATCCACGCTGAGCTCGACGTTCTGCACCGCCGGGTCTCGGGCTCTCGTTGAGCTTCCACGAACCCGAAGCCGCAGGATGAACACGGGTTGTCGTAAACACGGGTGCCCAGGGACGCTCTCCACGCCTCGCCCTCGTTGTTCCCCAAACGCGGAGCCATCGAGAAAACATTCTGGATGTCCCCTCGACGCTCATGGTCCCGAGAGAAGAAAGCAGGCCAGCCGCCTGAAAAAAGCTAGCTGACCTGCTGTAACGTTTGGTCGCGGGGGCAGGATTTGAACCTACGACCTCCGGGTTATGAGCCCGGCGAGCTACCAGACTGCTCCACCCCGCAATATCTGGTGCGCCTCAGCGCGAAGAAATAATATACACGCTCGACACCTGATAATCAAACGATTGCCCAATTGTCCGGCCTGTCTTCACAATTTCTGCTCACCTTTGTTTGAACTCCGATAAACCTACGCTTGCGACCTGCCCGTTCGTCCAACAAGCTTGGGGCGCCGTATACTATCTTGCGTTGTTTGTCGCATACGCCACGCGCACGGTTACGCGCGTCACCATTGGAGGTCACATGTC
>CAMZCV010000308.1 GCA_947305035.1 uncultured Coriobacteriales bacterium
GCGCGGTTTTCGAGGCGACGATCCAGGCCGGCGCCCGCCAGGCCTACCTCATCGAGGAGCCGATGGCAGCCGCCATCGGCGCGGACCTGCCGATCGAGGATCCAACGGGTTCCATGGTCGTCGACATCGGCGGCGGCACCACCGAGGTCGCCGTCATCGCCATGGGCGGCATCGTTGTCTCGCAGTCCATCCGCACTGCGGGCGACGAGTTCGACCAGACCATCCTCCAGCACGTCCGCGATGCCTATAACCTCTCCATCGGCGAGCGTACCGCCGAGGACATCAAGATCAAGGTTGGTTCGGCCGCACCTCTCGCAGAGGAGCTCGACGTCGAAGTCAACGGCCGTGACGTCATGAGCGGTCTTCCCAAGACCGTCCGCATCGAGTCGGAGGAGATCAGGCGAGCGCTCAACAGGCCGCTCGACGAGGTTACCAAGGCAGTCAAGGACGCCCTCGACGCAACGCCCCCCGACCTCGCAAGCGACCTCATGTACTACGGCATCCTTCTCACAGGTGGCGGCGGGCTTCTGCGCGGCCTCGACCAGAGGCTCCGCGAGGAGACGGGCGTTCCCGTGAACGTCAGCCCCACCGCGCTCGAGAACGTCGTCGTAGGTTGCGCCAAGGTCCTTGAGGCCAACGCCCTCTCGGGAGGCTTTGTCCAGAGCACTGGCCAGTAACAGGGTGGTGCTATGGCAAACAGCCGCTTAACTGGTTCGGGTCTCTCCGGAACCGCCCCGTCAACGGGCGGCCGCACCCTCATCATCCTCGTCATCCTTTCGCTCTCCCTGTTCACGGCGAGCGTGCGTACCCATGATGCGGGTGTTCTGGGTGTTGCGAGGAGCGGTTTCACCGTAATTGCCACTCCATTCAGAATGGTTGGTTCCGCCATCACCGCTCCCTTCTATGGGCTCGGCAACATCTTCGCCAACCTCACAGCCGACCAGCAGACGCTCTCAGAGCTCCGCGAGGAGAACGAGATGCTCCGTCAGCGCAACGTCGAGCTCGAGGAGAAGGCGCTCATGGCCGATCGCCTCGCCTCGCTCATGGAGATCCAGTCCACCTACAACCTGCAGTCCGTTGCCGCCAAGGTGATCTCGAGCTCCACCGACTCGTGGACCGCCACCATCATCATCGATAAGGGCTCGTCATCGGGGCTCACCGTGGGCATGCCCGTCCTCGATGGCAGGGGCGTCATCGGCCGGATCATCTCCGTTTCTCCTAACAGCTCGGTTGTGCGTCTCATCCAAGACGAGAACTCCTCGGTTCCCGCCATGATCCAATCCAACCGCGCGCAGGGCATCCTCAACGGTTCTGCTGGCGGATCGCTTTCCCTCGATATGGTTCGCTCCGACCTCAACGCCGAGATCGACGATGTCGTCATCACGAGCGGTTTGGGCGGCGTATACCCCAAGGGCCTTCCCATCGGAAGGGTTTCCGTTGTCGATCGCAGCCCGGGCGCCCTCTACCTTGAGATCTCCGTCGAACCGTACTCGAGCGTCCAGTCGCTCGAGGAGGTGCTCGTCATCACGTCGCTCACCGACGAACAGCGCGCTACCGCGGAGGATATCGCCGAGGCTGACGCTCCGGAGATGAGCGCCGTCAGCAACGTGCCCGAAATGCCTACCGTTGTCGAGCAGCCCGATGCGGGGGAGTGATAACGCATGCAGGCCATCGACAAGAACACCAAGAAACGCCTCACCATCACGCTTTCCGTCATCTGCGTGCTTCTCCAGCTCATACTCGCTCCCAATATTCCGCTTTTCGAGGGGCGCATCAACTTCATGCTCATCCTGAGCGCCCTCCTGGCACAGCTTGTCGGAGGACGCTACGGCACCATCGTCGGCTTCCTTGCAGGCCTGTTCTACGATTTCTGCTCAACTGGTCCGCTCGGTCTCATGGCGCTTCTGCTCACCGTCTCGTCGTATGTGCTCGGCATGGAGGTACGCAATAAGCTCAACGATGATCCGAGCGTCTCCATCACGCAGTTCGCCATCGCGACGTCTGCGGTATGCGTCGCGTATGCCCTCGCGCTCGTCATGGTCGAGAACGTGAGCATCCTTGGCGCGATCTTCATCCGCGCGCTTCCCTCTGCCATCGTCACGGTTATCTGCTATCTCCCGTTCGTCACGGTGCTTTCGCGGAACCGCGGCGGATTCACCCTCTCGTCCAACCACTCTGCGGGCCGCTCCAATAAGCTGCATTAGGTGTTTGCGTATGGATGCTTCGCTCGTGATCGTCATCGGCGCGCTCGTCCTTGCGGCGGCCCTGATCGTCATCTACCTTTACTTCGGTCGCACCGAATCAACATTCTCGCTGGATACAGGCGCTAAGGGCAGGGCTCCGAGGGCATCGGGCGGATCCGACACCTCGGCTGAGAAGACGTTTTCCGGCCGCTTGAACGGACTTTTCGTCTATGTGTGCGCCATCTTCGCCACGCTCGTCGCCCGTCTTTGGTCGATGCAGCTCGTTTCGAGCGATGAATACAAGCATCTTTCCGAGCTCAACCGTACGCGCACCATCCGAACCGCTGCGCCCCGCGGCCGTATCCTCGACCGCAACGGTGTCGAGATAGTCACCAACCGTCCGAGTCTCACCGTGACCGCCGGTCCCGATGTTGTGTACGACACCATCGAGGTGCAGCTCCTTGCCAACCTCTGCGGCATGCCCTACATGGCCGTGCGCCGCAAGATCCAGAACCAGTCCGAGGGGGCG
>CAMZCV010000309.1 GCA_947305035.1 uncultured Coriobacteriales bacterium
ATGTAACGCAGGCGAATTACCCGCTGTGCAAGTCGGCACTCATAGGTGGTATGTCCCGAAACCATTCTTCATCGAGATGCTGGCTACAAAAGGTGGGGTTTTAGATTGATTTTGCAAAACCCCAGGTCAGCGAATCGCTGTAATCGATTCTAAGACCCCGTTTTGGCTTTGGACGACCCAGAACACCTGGAAATATCCCTTCAGAAGAGATCACGCGCTTCCTCGGAGTCCTCATCTGTCCGATTGGAGCGCGCTGTGCCCGTAATGCACCGATACGCCTCGCGGGTGAAGCCCATCATGCTGCATGCTTCAGCTTCCACATCCGTACCGTCTTCTTTTGCAAGCTGGGTTTCCAGATGGTCGTGTGCAGCAATCGCCATCGGAACGATGTCGTCTACAACGTCGAACGCCCAGTGAAGAGCCGCGACGTTCACGAGCTCGCCTGCGACGCGGATGAGCACGGTCTCGTCATCGACGGTCATGCGCCGGAGCCTTTTCACGTCTTCGTCGTCGGCGAGGAGGAAGCTCCACCCGTCGCGCCGTCGCGCGACGGGCAGCCCTTTGGGGCCGACGGTGTCTCGGTATCGCTCGGTCGTCTCGTAGTAGAACGACGAGAGCCATATCCGCCCGCTTTTGTAGTCGTTCAGGTCGATTTCGTAGTTGGTGAGAAGGTTGCCGTGTTGCGGCAGGCTCTCGGTCATGTGGTCCGTATCGAAGACTATGATGCTGCCGTCATCGTAGTAGGTCTTGATGATCACCTGTCATCGCCCCTCTCGCGGCTGCTTCTTTCTGATTCGCCTCGGAACTGGTCATCACGTTGCCTGCTGGCCTGGCGCTGCCTGTCGGCGAGGCTGCGGGTCCCGCGGCGGGAGTCGTCCTTGCGCCGGCTGGCGCGCACGGGCGCAACAGGCGCCGACCTGCGCTCGGGAAGGATCCCAGATTCGGCGATGTAGGCGATTAGTTCTTTGCGTTCGCTTTCGTCGGGGTCCGTCCACGCCTTCCGTTCGGGGTTTCGCTCGGCAAGCCTCTTCAAGTCGCCCATGTCCTCAATTCTGTTCGCCTCGATGACCGAAAGGGCCCGAGACAAGCGGTTGAGCCCGTCTAGGTCGCCGACTTCGAGCGCCGACTTCGCGATGCGCGCAATCTCGCGCTCGCTCGCATCGGGAAGGTGCCCGACGCCGTTGAGCTCGAACGCGGAGAGCAGCCTCTCCCTGCCGTAAGCTAGTCCGAGCTTCTCGCCTGAGATGCGCCTCGTCGGATGGTCGGCGAGGCTGTAGACCCAGTCGCGACGCGGCGCTTTCGGGGAGTTGTCGGCGACGGCGATCCCCATGGCGGCAAGCGCGCCTCTGAACTCAGCCTCGCTGCGCGCGATCGTGCGCGCTATGCGCACCCTCGCTCGGATGTCGGCCGTCCAGGAGTACTCGCCCTTGGCGATTAACGCGGCCTCGGCGCTGCGGACGTATTCGCGTTGGAGGGATTTCGGATGGTGCAGGAATTGCTTCTCGGTCCGCCCGGTCGCGCTCGAAGGTCCTGAGAGACCGGGGAAATAATTCATCCTTCGCTCGTTCGCCATCCTCTGCAGGGAGTGATTGAGCCCCGTTGGGTCGGGATCCTGCAGCCTGCGGCCTGTGGCCAGGTTCGTGTTGTTCACGACGACGTGGGCGTGCGGGATGCCGCGTTCGTTGTCATCGTGGTAGACGATGGCGACCTCGTAGTCGCCGAAGTGCTCACGCGCCCAAGATGTCGCGAGATCTTGGAGCGCTTCCAGGTCGATGCCGTCCTCGGGGTCGGGCGAAATGATGTAGTGCTTGTACGTGCGCACGCGCTTTGCGCGCCAAGGGATGTCGTTTCCGGACTCTCGACGCGTGCGGTCCATCACAGAAGCCCAATCGAACGCCAACCGCTCCGACTTCTCGGCCGGGGCGTCGATGTTTACAAAGTCGACCGCGAGCGCGCGGTTCTTCTTCTCCAGGTAGCGCATGGCGGGCTTGACCGAGGTATGGCCGGATATGGGTTTCAGGACGGGCATCGGATGCCTCACATGAAAGCCCGCGGATGAGCCGAGATTTCGGTGATCTCTGAGCGCAGGGATTCGACTCCGCTGTTCATGGTTTCAAGCTTCAAGCCGGCCTTTCCGAGCTCCTCGAGGACGTCGTCGGAGTCCATCTCGTTGAGGCGGAGGTAGTAGGCAATCGCGTTGAGTGCATGCACGGCCTGGTTGTAGTGGTGGCCCCAGCGGCGCAGCTCGCGCCTGATCCCCACAGCGGTGCCGCGGTCGACCACGATGAGCGAAGCGCCGCCTTGCTGCACAGTTGGGGCGGGAAGCTGCAAGAGGACGCGAACGCAATCCGAAAGCGTCATGCCGAGGCTGTTAGCGAGGCGCCGGGCGCGCTCGAGCTCGTCCTGGGACATGCGGACATGGAGCTGCTTGGCGTGCTTCTCCAAGATGGCGTTCCTCCGTATCGCAGCCCGGCCAGTTTTTGATTTTGACGCGGCTGGGCCAATCTTGTTCGCTTTAGGGGCGCGGGGCATCCCCCGCACAAGCTTAGCGGGGCGCGCGGTGGAACGGGACGAATGTTCCCAAAACAGGAACATGGAAATTCGGGATTTCATAACCGGTTTGCTCTGCGCATCCGCTGAAGCTTGCATCCCTCGGTGGTACCGAGGCAAGAGCTGCTCCGAGTACTGTGTACACGGAGTAGGCGACTTGC
>CAMZCV010000310.1 GCA_947305035.1 uncultured Coriobacteriales bacterium
AGCAGCTCGGCAAGGACGCCGAGCTGCTTTCTTGTTGACGATCTCCCAATCGAGCGTCAAGCGCTCCTGAGTCGAATCGGTATTCGCGTTGCTAGCGCAGCCCAAAGCACACACGTCAATCGTTCGCCTTTTTGCGTTCTGAGCGAGAATACGCAGCGCGTAACATTTTCGTTTTCAGTGTCGCAATAACTATTTTTCAAGTAAAAAGGGAACTGAGGATACCAAGAGAAAGACCTGCTATTTAAAGTCAAGGGGCAAACCCGAGATTTTTGATAGGAACCTTGAGAAGTGAATATGGGATAAAGAGCGGGCATGCTGACGCGCGCCCCAGACGGGGCGTGATCGTGTTTTGGATGCGAGGGGAGCTACTTGGCGGCCTCCTGGAGATGCCCGGGCAGATGATGCTTGGGAGGCGTGGGCTCGTAGGGCCTCTGCTCCTTCATAAGGGCCAGGCTCACGCCCATGAGCTTGCGCGCGACGCCCGACAGGGCGACGTAATGATGCTTCTTGTCCTCGCCTTTCTTCTTGGCGTAGTGGTCGCCGAAGTACGGGTCGTACTTGCGGGCGGAATCCGCCGCCTGCATGAAGGCCCACCTGAGGGCGGCCGGCCCGCGCTTGGACATGTTGCCGTCGGAGGCCACGGTCTCGCCGGACTCGCTCTTCGTGGGGTCCATCCCGGCGTATGCCATAAGCTGATGCGCGTCGTCGAAGCGGTTGGCGTCGCCGATCTCGCCCGCTATCGTCGCGGCGAGCACGAGCCCTATGCCGGGCACGGTGAGCAGCCATCTGCCGTCGGTCTCGTCGAGCAGGCGGGCGAGCTCCCCGTCGACCTCGTCGATTTGGCCGCGGACGAAGTCGAGCTCCTCCATGAGCAGCCTGATCTCGAAGGCGAGGGTCCTCGATCCGAACCCGACGCCGACCGAGCTCCTCGCTGCGGCCTTGAGCTTCTCAGCCTTCTCGCGGCCGCACTTGCCCCCGGAGGCCTCCCTCAGGATGCGCTCGAGCGTGCGGACGTTGGTCGAGAGCACCTGGCTGGGAGTGGAGCAGTGCTCGAGAAGGGCGCGCTGCGTCGGCCCGAATGATCCGCTGAACAGGCCGTCGAGTTCGGGGAAGACCCGGTCGAGGATAGCCGTGGCGCGGTTCTTGAGCATCGTGGACCGCTCGACGAGCGACATGCGGTAGCGCGCCAGGCTGCGCAGCTCGTCGGTCGCCTCTTCGCCCAGCGCCGAGGGCTCGTAGCGCTTGTAGCGCACCAGGTCGGCTATCATCGCCGCGTCAATCGCGTCGGTCTTGACCTTGCGCACCGTCCACACGTCGCGGAACGCGTCGGACTGGATCGGGTTGATGACCGCCACGTCGTAGCCATGCGAGGTCATGAAGTCGAACAGGGCTATCCAGTAATGGCCCGTCGCCTCCATGCCGGAAAGGCTCCCTCCTGGCTCCACGCCGGCCTTCTTCAGCCGTTCGAGGAGCTTCTCGAAGCCCCTGTCCGTGTTGGCGAACTTGAACGACTCGATGACGGCCTTGCCATCATCGTCCACGGCGCTGAGCACATGCGATCTCTTGGCGATGTCGATTCCGATGTAAACCATCCGGCTGCCTCCTGCCTCTCGCTCCGTTCGGGACGAGGGTAATCCCCCGAACTCCGCAGGCGCAACCTCATGGGACATTCATCGCCGTACGACATCCTGCCTAATTCACGTCCACCTGCGGGTCGGAGGCGCCAGCCTTTCTCGAAGAGCCGAACTCCTGGACGACACAGCAAGCGCCCTCCGCCCCATGCACGCCCTTTATCCCATATTCGCGTCTATAGGAAAAGAGCGCGGCCACTGCGCGAGAAGTGGCAGAAAGAAAATATGAGGACGACCCTGCAGTACTTTGATTTTCACGGCCTCAAGCTTTCCGCCCTCGGCTTCGGTGCGATGCGCCTACCCGTCATCGATGGCGATGACAACCGCATCGACGAACCCACTGCAGTCGAGATGGTGGACTACGCATACAACCACGGCATCAACTATTTCGACACCGCATGGGGCTATCACGGCGGCAATTCCGAACGCGTTCTCGGACATGCACTTGCACGCTATCCACGTGAGTCGTTCTACCTGGCCGACAAATTCCCCGGTTACGATGTTTCGAACTTCGGTAAGCACGAGCAGATCTTCGAGGAGCAGCTTAAGCGGTGCGGAGTCGACTACTTCGACTTCTATCTGATGCACAACGTGTGCGAACTGAACATCGAGCAATACCTCGACGACGAACGCTTCGGCACCTTGTCGTATTTCATCGAGCAGGTACGTGCCGGGCGCATCAAGCACCTGGGTTTCTCGGCGCATGGAAACTTCGAGACGTTCATGCGCTTCCTTGAGGCATACGGCGACGTGGTCGAATTTGCCCAGATTCAACTGAGCTACATGGACTGGGAGTTCCAGAACGCCCGCGCCAAAGTCGAAGCGTTGCAAGAACGAGGAATTGCCATCATGGTCATGGAGCCTCTGCGTGGCGGCATCCTCGTCGGAATCGACGAGGGTCGCATGGCACCATTGCGCGCCCTGCGACCTGAAGCCAACGATGCTGAATGGGCATTTTCGTTCTTGAGCAGCATCGACGGCATGGGCACCATCCTGTCAGGCATGTCGAGCATGGATCAGCTGCGCGAGAACGTAGCGCTGTTCGAGCACGACCTCGCTGTGTCCGACGAGGAG
>CAMZCV010000311.1 GCA_947305035.1 uncultured Coriobacteriales bacterium
GAGCCGGGCGGGACGATCCGCGTGACGAGCGACGGGCTGTGCGGCGAGACGTGGCTGTTCGGCAGCGTGCAGTTGATGGCCGTGCAGGAGGTCTAGCGCGGCAGCATCACCGTGAAGCGGGTGCCCACGCCCTCGCGCGAGAGCACGTCGATGGTGCCGCCATGCGCATCTACGATCCACTTGGCGATGGAAAGCCCCAGACCCGAGCCCTCGTTGGTCTCGTTGCGCGCCCCGTCGGCACGGTAGAAGCGCTCGAATGCGTGGGCAGCGTCCTTCTGCGACATGCCGATGCCCTCGTCCTGCACGATGAAGCCCACGTGCCCGGCGTCCGCCGTTGCCGAGAGCGTGATGGCGGTGCCGTCGGGCGAGTATTTCTCGGCGTTCTGCACGATGATGCGCATGCATTGCTTGATCATGGCGAGGTCGCCGTTGAGCAGGTACCGCGCGCTAACGGCGTCTGCATCGGAGACGTTGCAGCGGTAGACGTGCGTGGCGTCGATCATGCACGACTCCTCCCACACCTCCTGCACCACGCCGGCGAGGTTGATCTGCGAGCGCTGCAGGGTGTTGCGTCCGGAGTCGCCGCGCGCGAGGAACAGCAGCTGCTCCACGAGCTCCTGCATATGGTCGCTCTCGAGCTTGAGCGCCTCGATGGACTCATCGAGCACGCGCTCGTCGGTCTTGCCCCAGCGGTCGAGCATGTTGACGTAGCCCTGGATCACGGCGATGGGCGTGCGCAGCTCGTGGCTCGCGTCGTTGACGAAGCGCATCTGCTGGAGCTTTGCCTCCTGCATCTGGCGGAGCAGTCCGTTGAGCGCCACTTCGATGGAGCGCAGGTCCTGGTCGCCGGTGGAGACGGTGGGGGAGTCCACGCTCGCGCGTGCGATGGCCTGCTCGAGGGTGGCCATCTTGTCCACGCCCGTTGCCATGGGATCGACGACGGCTGCTTGGCCGATGGCCTCGGCAGCGAGCGCGAGATCCTGCAGCGGCTGGAGCTTGCGGCGCACGCGGCGGATATCGCTGAAGATGCCCAGCAGGTCGACGACCTCCCACAGCGCCACGAATCCCGCAACCGGAAGGAACGGCTCGATGAAGGTGGAGAACGATGTCCAGGCGGCTGCAGACTCTATTGCGATCCTGACTGCCGTTTCCTTGTCGATGAAGGGGATGGGCAGGCCCGTCGCAACATGCCAGCAGCTGTAGATGCCCGCGATGACAAGCGCGTCGAAGAACAGCCAGTTGAGGAGCCTCCTCCACCAGTAGCTCCAGCCGATGGAGCGCGCGATGGACGAGACGCGCTTGCCCGAGTCGTGAACGGCGCTAATCTCGGATGACATAGCCCACTCCCCGGACCGTCGTGATGAGCTTGATGCCGAAGCGGTCGTCGATCTTCGAGCGCAGCTGGCGGATATAGACGTCGATGACGTTGCTCTCGCCGATGTAGTCGTAACCCAGGGCGGCGCTCGCGAGCGCCTCGCGCGTCTGCACGATGTTCTGGTTGGCCATGAGCGCGTGGAGGATCTCGAACTCGCGGTTGGTGAGCTCCACGGGCTTGCCCTCCGCGGTGACCTCGTGACGGTCGACGTCGAGCGTGACGCCATGGGCGGAGAGCGCGTTGGTTGCAATGGCGGACGACGTTGCAGTTGCAGCGTGGCGCTTGAGGGCCACGCGGATGCGCGCGAGCAGCTCCTCGATGGCGAAGGGCTTGGTGATGTAGTCGTCGGCGCCGGCATCGAGGCCCGCAACCTTGTCCATCACGGCGTCGCGTGCGGTGAGCAGGATCACGGGTGTGTCCTTCTCGCGGCGCAGGCGCCTCAGCACCTCCATGCCGCTGATTTGCGGCAGCATGATATCGAGCAGGATGAGGTCGAAATCAGAGGAGAGGGCCAGCTCAAGGCCGGCCCTCCCGTCTTCTGCCTTCTCGACCTCGTAGCCCTCGTGCGAGAGCTCCAGCTCCACGAACCGTGCGATCTTCGCCTCGTCTTCGACTACGAGTATGCGTGCCATGCTAGTTTTCCTTGTCCTTCGTCACGTCGTTCTTGATGGACTCTGCAACCTCTCCGGCCTTGTCCATCATCTGGTTGATGTCCACCGTCACGCGGGAGACGCCCTCGATGTGGTAGCGGAGATTGAAGAAGAGGCCGATGATGAGCAGCCAGATGGTGGCGCCCCAGAGGAAGATGCCCAGGATGACGAACAGGATGGGCAGGGCGACGATGCGCTCGCCGTTGCGCTCGGCCACGAACGTGGTGTCGAGGCCCTTGCGGCAGAGCTTCCTGAGGTAATCGAGGATCTCGTGCATCTTCTCGGAGAACTTGCCCTGCTTGGCAGACTGGGCGTAGGCGGTCTGGGCCTGAGCCATCTCGGGGGAGACGGGGCCGGGCTCGACGGTGGCCGTGGTGGTGTAGGTTGCGGTCTGCGCGGTGGCCTTGCCCAGGCGCTCAAGCCAGATGATGGCGTCGAGCACGTCGTCGTTGCAGGCCTCGAGGGCTACCTTCGCGTCATCGTAGGAGACACCGGTCTTCTGACGAATGAGTTCGACCTTCTCAAGCTTATCCATGATCTTGTCCTTTCCTTTTGGGGCTCCCGTGCCCCTTGTTTGCCTGACAAGTACATGGTGCCCTCTCAAGATTAGCCAATATTTCGGCAAAGAGTAAGGATAGATGAGGGCTGGATGGGGCTTTCATGCGGGCAATAATGGT
>CAMZCV010000312.1 GCA_947305035.1 uncultured Coriobacteriales bacterium
GCCGTCTCGGGCGCCACCTCCACGGGCTCTCCCCCCGCACCGTTGATGCGGCGCCCAGCGCTTTCCGGAATGGTGCGCGAGAAGAGCTGCTCGAAGCGGGTGCAGAGCTCAACTGCACCGTCGAGCACCTCCTGCGCCATGATGCCGCGCAGCGTGCAGACGGTATCGAAGCAGAAGACCGTGGTCGTGAGCTCTTCATGCGCTGGGGCAGGCGCCGCGCATGCTGAAAGAGCCGCCGCGCCGATGGTGCCTGCAAATGAGAGGAAGCGCCTACGCGAGAGCATTGCCATCCCCCTCCCCCATCTCGGAGCAGATCGCCTGGGCAAGGCCATCGGCGCGCACATAGACATCCGCGATGGCATCGAGCGTCCCGCGCAGCGAGATGCGGCCCGAGCCCGGTTCCATACCCGATGCGAGCACCGGCACCGTCTGCAGGCACACGTTGAGCGCGAGGAGCGGCCCCTGGGTATCGATACCGAGCCGCGCGAGACGATGCGCGGTACGCACCGTGAAGGCGAGCAGGTCGTCGCGCTCGAACATCGACATCACCGCAAGGCTCATCCCCATGATGGCGCCGAGACGCAATCCCATGCGGGCGATCGCCCCTGCAGCAGCGCCGCCACTGTATGTCACGAGATGCGCGACGGCGCTCACGACGAACAGGACGAGGAAAGCGCGCAAGCCGCGGAGCAGAACCGATAGCTTGACGCGCGTGAGCACGCACGCAAGCATCGCGAGCCCGAACAGAACGCTGAGCAGCAGCAGATCGTTCTGGATGATGACGAACACCGTGAACACCGCGAAACCGGCAAGCACCGCACCGACGGGACGATCGGAGACCTCGGGAAGCTCGGCGATCTCGATGACGGGAACCCCTTCCTCGGGCTCTGCATCGTTCTCCGCACGTTCGTCGAGCGCGCGGTCAAGGCGCTCCGCAAGCACACCGCAGAGCGAGCCTGTCACCAGGGCAGCAACCATGAGAACAGGGGCAGCGAGCCACACGAAACGGGTTCCCAGCAGCACCGCGGCAACAACCATCTGGCCCGCGATATGCGCAAGCGCGCCGCCGATGGAGACCATCACCGGAGGCATCCCGGGAATCCGCGAGGTAAGCGCCATGACCGCGAACGCCGCAATCGAACCCGTGAGCGAGTAGGCGAAGGTGAGCGGAGAGCCGAAGAGCAGCCCCTGCGCCAGAACCTTGATCAGCGTGACGAAGAAGGCAGCGCCGGCATCGAGGCGCATGAAGCAGAGCAGGATGGCGATGTTGGCAAGCCCGAGCTTGACGCCGGGGACCGGAATGGGGATGAACGTCTCGAGATAGCCCAGCACCAGCGCGAACGCCGCAAGCACGCCGACGCGCGTCCACCGGGTGGCGCTTTCGAGCGAGAGCCCCTGCATGGCGCTACCTCGCCACCGTGTCGACATCGTCATCGTAGACGACGGCATCCGTATCCATCTCACCTGCGTCCGCATCATCGCCCGCGATCTCGATCCAAAGCTCGTGAGGCAGGCAGATGATCTGCTCGCCAGGCTGGGAGATGGCGTGCTGGCGCAGGCAGTCGCCATGAGGGCAGTCGGCCTCGGCCATGCGGACAGCGCAATCCTCGACCACGATGACGTTGACGCCGAGCGATGTTTCCACCCGAAGCTCGGCATCCTCGTCGAGCGGGAGCTCGTGCACCGCACCATCGCCGTCGTGGACGAGCGCGACCGCACGCTCGCCCAACCCGCCGATAACCCAGCGGGCGATGAGGAAGCATGCTGCGATGATCGCCGCATAGATAAGTGCGGTGATAATCGCCACTCTGCGCTTATGAGCGGGATTCAACGCGCGCCGCCCCTTTCCCGAGTACGCAACCGACTCCACCGCTCTATGGTCGCACAAATCGGGCGCTCGGTCAGGCGGGCGCTGGGAATCATTCGATCTCGGACAAACGCCGCTCGAACCTATCTTTACGAGCGCCTTCGGGAACCCGTGTGGGGTAAACGCCGCTGAAGCATGCGTCGCAGTACCCGTTGCACTTCACAAGCTCGGAAAGCCTCCCGACCGGCAGGTACCCGAGGCTGTCTGCGCCGATGAGCTCCGCAATCCGGGGAATGCTATAGTGGCACGCGATGAGGTTGTCCGTGGAATCGATGTCGGTTCCGTAGAAGCAGGGGTGCAGGAACGGCGGTGCCGAGACCCTCATGTGTATCTCGCGGGCCCCAGCATCACGCAGCAACCTCACGATGCGTCCACTCGTGGTGCCGCGGACGATGGAGTCGTCGACGAGCACGACCCGCTTGCCGGCGATGACCTCAGCTATCGGCGAGAGCTTGGCGCTCACCTACTCGAGTCTTCCGCTCGGTGCGATGAATGTCCTGCCGACGTACTTGTTCTTGATGAGCCCGATACCGTAGGGGGTCTGCGAGGCCCGGCTGAATCCGAGGGCAGCGTCCAGACCCGAATCGGGCACTCCCACGACCACGTCGGCCTCCACGGGATGCTCCTCTGCAAGGATGCGCCCCGCCCGCATGCGGGAGGCATGCACCGAGACGCCGTCGACCACCGAATCGGGGCGGGCGAAGTAGATGTGCTCGAAGATGCAGGTCCTCCGCCCCACAGCACCGCAGTGCTCCTTAATCGACGAAACTCCTTCGGGCTCGAACACGATGATCTCTCCCGGTTCGACATCGCGGACGAGCTTCGCCCC
>CAMZCV010000313.1 GCA_947305035.1 uncultured Coriobacteriales bacterium
TCTTGGCAAAGACCATGGGGACATGCAGGGCCATGCCCGCAGCTGCCGCCAGCGCGATGCCGCTCGCCTCGATGGTGAGGATCTTGGTGACGCCCGAATCCTTGTAGAGACGTGCTACCTCATCTGCCATATGACTGAGAAGCTCGGTATCGATACAGTGGTTGAGAAAAGTGCCAACCTTGAGGACTCCCCCGGGCAGCACCTTGCCGTCCTTGAGAATCCGTTCCTCTAACTCCCGCATACCTGCATTTCCTCCAAAATGCGCACGAGTTCAACCTTGTTTGGCATGAGGTGGCGTGGTTGAAGGCTTCGATGGGTGTATAGACTTGATATTAAAGCATGAGCGGGCGAAAAACGCCCGCAAACGGTCGTCAAATACGTCTTCCTGTAACAATTCTCCATGAGCTTATTTTTCATAAAAGAATTGCCGTATCTGCACGCGGGAGTGTATCAGATTCCCGCGTGCACGCATACACGGGCAACGGAGGATCAGCACCCTTTGCGAGCGTCCCTCTCGCGGATCATGCGCTCCACGATCACCTTGTCCTCGTCGCAGGGCTCGGGACCATGCGCACGCAGCATGCGCACCTCCTCGCCCTTGCCCAACACGCAGATGATCGACTGGAAGCCCTCCTGCGACCACGCGTCGGCAACCTCCACGGCATGGCGGATGGCTTCCACGCGATCGTTGACGAGCTCCACGTTGGCGCCTTCCGGCGTAGCGGCGAGCATGCCGTCGAAGATCTGCTGGAGCGGCTCGGCACCCGGGTCATCCTCGGTGTAGATGCACAGGTCAGAGAAGGCGCAGGCCACGGGCGGCATCTGCGTGCGGCGCTCGAGGCCCTTCACGCCGGTGCACCCGAACACGGTGATGATGCGGCGGGTGGGATACTCTTGGCTCACCGATTCGAAGAACTTCTGGAAGCTCTGGCCGTTGTGGGCGAAGTCCACGATGCCGATGATGTCGCCGGTTGCGCTGGGAACGCTCTCCATGCGTCCGGGCACGCGCGTGACGAGCAGCCCTGCGCGGATCTGCTCGTAGCTGGCTCCCAGCATCTGCGCGAGCGCGATGGCGCAGAGCGCATTATCAACGTTGAACAGGCCGGGGATGCCCAAGCGCAGCTCCGCGGTCCACTCGGGCGTATGCGCGGTGAACGTGGTTCCGCCCTCGCCGGGTGTGATGTCGGTTGCCCAGTAGTCCGCGCCGGACTCGGGAGCGCCGAACGTCCTCAGCTCCTCCACCTTCTCGGCTGCCTTGAGGATCCTGTCGAGATGCTCGGTGGAAAGGCCCACGACGGCTTTCCCGCAGACGTCGAAGATGTGCAGCTTCGAGGAGATGTAGTCCTCGAGCGTGGGGTGCTCGACGGGCGAGACGTGGTCGCGCCCGATGTTGGTGACGGCGGCGATGTCGAAGGTGAGTCCCTCCACGCGTCCGTACTTGAGGCCCTGGCTGGAGACCTCCATCACCATGGTGAGGCCGCAATCCGCCGCATTTGCCAGACGATGCCACAGCTCGGGCGCCTCGGGCGTGGTGTTGGGGCTCATGCCGCTCTCGACACCGTCGTAGAACTCAACCGAGCCAAGCAGCGCGGCGCGGCTGCCGGGCACTCCCCCATCGAGGATGGAGCGGAGCATGTAGGTAGTGGTGGTCTTGCCCTTCGAGCCGGTCACGCCCACGATCTTGAGACGGTCCTCCGGACGACCCCAGCAGAAGCTGGCGATATGCGGCATCGCGGAGCGGATATCGGTCACCACGAGCGCGGGGACGCCGGGTGCCGTCTCGGCGAGCTGGCTTGCAAGCCCCTCCTCGCACACATAGGCAACAGCGCCCTTCTCGAGCGCAGAAGTGAGGAATGCGGGGCGGAATGCAACGCCCTTGCAGATGAACACGTTGCCGGGGAATACCGCGCGTGAGTCATGCGCGGCACCGAAAATCGCGGAATCCCCAGGTGCGTTTTCGCTGGTCACGGAAGACTGGCTGGAAAGAAAGCCGAGCTGCTCGAGGTGCGTGGCAAGCTGTTTAATAGTTAACGAATCCATAACGGCATTGTTACGCTTTCTGATAAAAGGGGGCTATCACCCCGGAATCCTGCATTTATCGTGAGAATATGATATGGCTTTGCATTAATCGGTGCAAAACGCGGCATTTTGTCCACTGTTAATCCGCGGCTTGCAACCAGCAGCGTCGCCTTCAGACGCTCCGAAGAAAGGTATTTTTCATGGACCAGATGAACATGACCACCCGTAGGAACTTCTTCAAGCTCGTCGGTGTTGTCGGCGGCTCCGTCATCCTCGCCGGCTGCGGTGGCGGCGGCGGTAACGACGGCGGTTCCAGCGCTCCCGCTGACGAGAACATCCTCCGCGTGGGCATGGAGGCTGCCAACGCTCCGTACAACTGGCAGACCAGCGACGAGTCCGAATTCACGATTCCCATCGAGGGCATCGACGGCGCCTTCGCCGACGGCTATGACGTCCAGATCACCAAGATCGTCGCCGAGGCTCTGGGCAAAGAGCCCGTGTGCGTCAAGCTCGCATGGGGCGGCCTTATCGACGCGTGCCAGAAGGGCACCATCGACCTCATCATCGCCGGCATGACCGCCACCGACGAGCGCCGCGAGTCCATCGACTTCACCGAGCCCTACATCACCGACGAGTTCTGCCTCATGGTTCAGAAGGGCTCCCAGTGGGAGAA
>CAMZCV010000314.1 GCA_947305035.1 uncultured Coriobacteriales bacterium
AAGCGAAATGCTCGCGTCCATGGCTCAATCCGCCTTTCATGATTGGGTCAAATCAAACAAATTAAGTATTCTCCTCATCCTGTGTATGATACGCTCCTTCGAATAAATGACCAGTTAAAAAGGCATTGTTAACCGTAAGCGGTATTTATGCGCATTCAATATCATTTTTGAACAGATCGAGAGCTTGGGAGTAGCTCTGCACGATATCGAGGACCTGCCGCGTGGAAACATCGCTCTCCGGGAGGCGCGTTATGATGCTGACCGCCTGGCCGAGCTGGCGCAGGCGTTGCTCGTTCTGCGCGGATCCGTCGACGATGTAGCGGTGCAGTACGTCGGTTGCCCAGCTGCGGAACTCGACACCTCTTTGGGACTTGACGCGGTAGCCGACAGAGATGATTGCATCAAGGGAGTAGGCTTTCGTCCTATAGCGCTTTCCATCCGAAGCAGCTCGCCCTCTTTGAAACAGTTAATCAAGTGCAAGCTGACGTTTTGCTTTGAGGTGTCGAACAGCAGCGCCATCTGCGACTGCGTAAGCCACACCTTGTTGCGCGAAACATCTGCCTCCACGAGAAGCTTTACCGTGCCATCCTTCGATTCGAACAGTACGATTTCAGCAGCATTCATGGGCGTCTCCTTTTCAAGACGAATGCCGATTACGACTTTGTCTGCAAGAGAACGCCCGCCTGAGGATTGAAAGCCCGAGCGCACGGAACGTACCCGTGCCGAGTTACCCGAAACCCCTTATAACCGCAGTGTCGCAGCGTGCGAGGGTACACGATGCATGCTGGCCCTACTGCTTGGGCTCGCCCACTACACCGCTCTCTCCATTGCTTGAAATGAGCATACAGAATAGAACATATGTTTGCAATATACTCATACAGGTATCTTTATTGCTTTCAGGGGAAGAGCAGGTCGTGACTATCTGATACCATCGAGATGAACATTGATCTTGATAGGCAATCGCATGGAACCAGCCCTTCTCATACTCGCATCCGCGCTTGCGGGCATCGGCACCGGCCTCGCAGGACTCTCGGCTGCCACCGTCATGGTTCCCGTGCTCATCACGCTCTGCCCCTCGTTCGCGGGCGAGACGGGCGCCTATCAGGCCACTGCAATCGCGCTCGCTTCCGACATCCTAGGCTCTGCCGTCACCACGTGGACCTACTGGCGCCACGGCAACATCGACCTCAAGCGCGGTTGGATCATGCTCGTCTGCATCGTCTGCATGTGCACGGCGGGCTCGTATGCCGCATGGCTTGCCGGAAACGTGGTGCTGGGCGCGTTCACGCTCTTCCTCACGTTCTTCATCGGCATCCGCTTCCTCGTGAAGCCCGACACCACGCGCGAGGAAACCGCCGCCCACGGCCAGAAGCTCGACGCGAAGGCCGTTGCCATCTCGCTCTTCTTCGGCCTCACCATCGGCTTCGGAACGGGGTTCGTGGGAACCGGCGGCGGCATGATGATGCTCGTCGTGTTCACGGTCTTCCTGCATATGGACCTCAAATCCGCCGTGGGCACGAGCACCTTCATCATGACGTTCACCGCGCTCATCGCAAGCACGGCGCACATCCTCATCCACCCCGCCATCGTAACGGAGCGTGCCGGCGCGCTCGTCATCTGCGCCATCACCGCCACGGTATTCTCCCTGGGCTCGGCGCGCTTCGCCAACCGCGTGGAGAACCGCACGGTGGGCCTCGTCACGGGAGCCGTCCTCACGGTGCTCGGCGCTGCCATGCTCATCCTGCACTACTGGGACGCCCTCGTGGGAGTCGAGCTTATCCGCGACACGTTCGTGTGCTCGGCCCGCTTCCTTGCGGCTATCATCCCCGCAGCCATCGCGCTTATCGTCCTTTGGCTGCTGTTCAAGATACCCAAACCAATCTTCCGCAAGATGCTCCACGTCGTAGCGTTCGGAAGCTCTGCGTTTTTGGTCGCCGAAGCGCCCACCTGGCAATCAGCCAGCCTGTCGATGGTGGTCTTCGCCCTTGTGGTTTACCCCATCCTGCAGATTGCCGAGCACGAGGTGCCCGTATACGGGGACGTGTTCGTGCAGAAGCGCCCGGGTGAAGTCAAGCGGAGCCTCATGCTGCTGTTCTTCGGCGAGGCGGTTGTGGTTGCCATCGGCTGGGGCCTCGCAGGAGAACGCGCAATCGCAGCGGCCGCGATCCTCATGTGGGGCGAAGGCGATGCTGCGGCTGCGCTCGTAGGCATCTACCTTGGGAAGCACGTCGTTCGTTGGCGCATCGCAGACGGAAAGAAGACCTGGGAGGGCACGTTCGCGATGTTTGCCACGGCGCTGATCTGCGGCATGTTCGTCTTCGTTGTTCTGAAGGGCATGCCCCCTCTGAACACGCTTGCCGCCATAGCCCCCACGGCAGCCGTTTCGGCGATAGTGGAGCTCGCTTCGAAAGACGGCAATGATACCGTGTGGGTGCCGCTCGCGACGGTAACGATGCTGTCCGCATTCGCGCTTCTCTTCGCGTAGGATAGATGCTGGCAGAGAGGAGATGGGGAGGTCCCATGAGGGGGAAGCTTCGAGATAAGAAATGGTATCCATATACCGTCGCAGCCTGCATCGCGGTCGCAGTCTATGTGGCCCTAACGCACCTTGACGCCGTTTTCGATGTCGTGGCGACGTTCCTCGGCTTCTTCAGCGCCCCGTTCCTGGGCTGCGTGATCGCGTACCTCATG
>CAMZCV010000315.1 GCA_947305035.1 uncultured Coriobacteriales bacterium
GGTCCATTTCCTTCAACAACACCTGTCCCCCTGACAGAATCCGAACGGCTTACCGACGAGCTGCTCGAGCAGCTCTTGGCAAGTGCGACGCCCGAGGCGTATCTCATCGGCTCCGGCATTGCCGACCGCAGCCTCACCGAGTACCTCAACCAGCTCTTGGCGGAAAAGGGCCTCAAGAAGAGCCAAGTCATCCGCGCGTCGGGCGTCAACCCCACGTTCTGCTACCAGATCTTCTCGGGAGCGCGCAGGCCAAACCGCGACACCGCGATCAAACTCGCCTTCGGGTTGGGCTGCTCGCTCATCGAGACGCAGCGGCTGCTTCGCACCGCCGGCCATTCCGAGCTGTGGTGCAAGATCCCCCGCGATGCCATCATCATCTTCGCCATCGAGCACGGATACACGCGCGTGCAGGCCGATGACGACCTCTACCGCCTGGGCGAGGAGACCCTCCTAGGGGATGAGTGACGATGGGCAACCCGGTGCTCGATGCCCTCGAGCGCGATGAGGCATACGGCGTTGTGCAGGTGCTCGCCGAGAAGCCATCGGGTGTGACCGAGCTGGTCGTTCCGCTTGGGGGAGGTCCCCTGTACGTGCGCAAACGCATTCCGCTTGCCATCGCAAACATCGAGGCGTGGGTTCGGCTCTCCTCAATCAACCACCCGCATCTGCCCCACGTGATCGAGATGTATCAGCTGCCCGACCAGTTCGTCGTGGTATGCGCGTACGTGGAGGGCTTCTCTGCTGCTAGGCTCGTCACCTCCCAAGGTGCACTCGAAACCTCCCAAGCGCTGGCCATCATCAAGGACGTGTGCGACGCTGCCGGTGTGCTCCACGCATACGGCATCATCCATCGCGACATCACGCCCACGAACGTGATTGTTGCCAACGATGGCGCCCATCTCATCGATCTGGGTATCGCACGCGTGGAGGATGCAAGCGCCCGCCACGACACCACGAGACTCGGTACCTGGGGTTTCGCTGCTCCCGAGCAGTTCGGCTTCGCCCAAACCGACGCACGCTCCGATGTGTACTCCATCGGCAGCTTTGCGGCATACCTGCTCACGGGCATCCGCCCCGACGAGCAGGGCTTCGAAGCTGCATTCGATGCGCTTCCAAAGACCGTCCGAACCTGCATCGACAAGGCCCGTGCGTTCGAGCCCAGCGCGCGGTACGGAAGCGCAGCAGAGCTCAGCTTGGCGTTCTCCGAGGCGGCGACTGCCTCGCGTTCGGTTGTCAAGCGGGCGCTGGCCAAGGCGTTCCCCGCACAAGGTATTTCGCTTGCGCAGGCGTTCCGTTCGGCACCTACGTCACGCAAGCTGCTCGCCATGATTCTCCCGCTGCCCATCCTCGCCATGCCCGTTACAGGAATGAATACGGTTCTCGAGCGCTGGGAAACCTTGGGCTTTTCTTCACGGATCGGCACCGCGCTGTTCTTTATCATCTATTCCGCATTCTGGATCGGGTCTGCGATCAACTGCGCTCGAGCGCTCGTGGGCGCTGGTAGGTATGCCACCGAGAACCACCGGGTGGCCCGTTTTCTGCTCAACGAGACCCTGATGTTCTTCGCAATGATCGCCCTGATGGTGGCGGTCTCATATCCGTTCGGACTTGGGTAAGACGGGGTTATTCAGCAACCAGCTAATGAAATAAACCATCCATCGCGCGATTATCGTGTGCAGGCGACGTGTGGATGGTGGGTGTGGGCTGGGAAATCCTGACAGAAGACGTATCGCTTGAGAAGCTGCTCGCGGATATTACTCCCGATGAGCGGCCGTTGCATGTTTGGACATCTGAGCTCATTCGGAAGCGTGGGCTCGACAGGAGAACGATCATCAAACGCTCGCGTCTCAACCAGACGTTCGCCTACCAGATCCTCGCGGGAACGAGGAAGGCGTCGCGCGACAAGCTCATACAGCTTGCCTTCGGGTTGCAGTTGGATGCGAACGAGTGCTCGGAGCTCCTTGAGCGTGGGGGAGTGAACGCTCTGACATGCCGCATCCGCCGGGATGTGATCATCGCCTTCTGTTTGGAAAAGGGGCTCGGCATCGATTTATGCGATGACCTCCTATGGGAAGCGGGCGAGCAGACGGTTATCGCGGTTCCCCCGTATATGGCGCACGGTTTTTAGCTGGCAGCTAATGAACGGCAGCTGCCGTTTGACCAAACTGTGATGCAGCCGGTTTCATCACGCGCCACAACAGGAGGGAACCATGAAGATCAACAGGCAGTTTATCCTCGCGGCAGTACTTGCAGGCTCGCTTGCGCTGGTGGGGTGCGGAGGGTCCTCATCAAGCTCTGACTCGAACAAGTTCGAGAAGGAGGAGGCGCCTCAGGAGCAGCAGGTCGCACCCGAGCCTGAGCCAGAGCCCGAGCCTGAACCCGAGCCTGCACCTGCGCCCGAGGTCCAGGATGTCTACCGCGTCGGCGATACGCTAGATGACAACGGCCTCCAAATCGTGTATGTTGCGAGCGGAGAGCATGTTGAGGATAATCAGTTCCTGCAGCCTGATGATGGGTACAAGTACATCTATCTCGAGTTCGCCTTTATCAATTCATCCCAGAGCGATAAATCAGCCTCCATCTACAGCTTCGATTGCTATGCGGACGGCTATGCGGTGGAGATGTACTACGGCGGGGAAGATACGCTCTCGGCAACGCTCTCTCCCGGTCGTTCGACTTCG
>CAMZCV010000316.1 GCA_947305035.1 uncultured Coriobacteriales bacterium
GCACCACCACGTTCATCTGCGTTCCCGTGGTGCTCGCAAATGCCGAGCGCGTGTTCATCTCGGCCGAGAAGGTCAACTTCGCGAACGACTTCGACCCCGATCCCACCAAGATTGCCGGAGCGCGTGTGGTGACGCTGGCGTCGCTCTACTCGCAGCCCTACACGGAGCCTTCTCGAGCGCTTGCCATCGCGCGTGCCGCCCACGAGCAGGGCTCGATCGTGGTGGCCGATGTGACCTACGACAAGGCCAAGGGCGCGCTCGAGGACTTCGCCGAGGTTTGGCCCTATGTGGACTACTTCTTCCCCAACGACTACGAGGCCGGGCTCCTCACCGGCGAGACGGATCCCGAGGCTATGGCAGATGCCCTGCTCGCCACCGGCATGCGGCATGTGATCATCAAGACCGGCCGCTCGGGATGCCTTTTCAAGGGGGGCGGGGAGTGCTTCACGGTGGCGCCCCATCTAGTGGAGCCCATCGACACCACGGGCGCGGGCGATAATTTCTGCGCGGGATTCATCTGCGGGCTTCTCGAGGGCAAGGACCACCGCGAATGCTGCCGCTACGCAAATGCTGCCGCTTCGATCTGCATCCAGCACGATGGCGCGTCGACGGGCATCACGAGCCGTGTGCAGCTCCAAGAGGTGCTCGACGCCTACTGATGCGCGTGGCGAGATGCTCTTTCCGCGATGTGTCCCAGCGTGTGCGGAGAATGCCTCTTCATTGATATACTGGCATTGACAAGACGGCAACGCATCGAGCCGCTGGTTAGCGCGGAGGGAGCGCCATGGCCTTTCCCCAACAGCTGAAGGATTATCTCGACGAGCTCGGCTGCACACCGGTGGAGCTGGCGCGAGCATGCAGCATATCCCCGTCCACGGTGAGCCGTTATCTCTCGGGTCAGCGCGAGCCGAAGCCGCGCAGCGCGGGATTCCAGCAGCTCTGCTTGGGCATCGTGGCCCTTGGCGGGGGACGTTATTCCATCGACGAGGTGCGCCTTGCGCTCTCGGGCGATGGAATCGAGAACGACATAGACCCGGAGCAGTTCACCACCTCGTTCAGGCTGCTCATCGAGAAGCTCGGCATCGGCGGCAACCGGCTCGCACGTGCGCTGGGTTTCGATCCGTCTTACATCTCGCGCATCAGCTCGGGCCAGCGCATGCCCTCCAACCAGCGTGCGTTCGTTGCCGGAACCGCCCGCTATGTTGCCCGGAGCTGCAGCGATGCCCGTTCGATCATCGCCCTCTCAAGTCTGCTCGATGTCCCGGAAGATGAGTTGGCATCCTATGGGCAGCGTTACGCCGCCGTGAGCGCGTTTCTCGGAATGCCCTTGGCTGACGACATGCCCCAGGAGCGGGGCCAGGACGCATCGCTCCCCGGGTTCCTCGAGCATCTCGACAGTTTCAACCTCAACGATTTCCTTGTGGACGTGAAGTTCGACGACCTCAAGGTTCCCACGGTGCCCTTCTCGATTCCCACGTCGCGCACGTACACGGGCATCGAGCAGATGAAGCAGGCCGAGATAGACTTCCTCCGCTCCGCCGTGCTCTCCCGCTCGACCGAAGACGTGATCATGTTCAGCGACATGCCCATCGAGGAGATGGGCGCCGACGAGCAGTTCGCCAAGAACGTGATGATGGGCATCGCGCTGCTCGTGCGCAAGGGCATCCACCTGCACAACATCCATAACATCCACCGTCCCCTCAACGAGCTGTTCATGGGTCTCGAGGCCTGGATCCCGCTCTACATGACGGGACAGCTCTCGTCCTACTACCTGCCCGAACCCACCAACCAGGTGTTCCTGCACTTCATCAGGTCCGCGGGAACCGTGGCGGCGGCGGGCGAGGCCATCGCGGGCGACCAGGGCAGCGGACGCTACCTCGTGAGCAAGCGCTCGGATGATGTGGCGTACTATCGCACGCGTGCCACCCAGCTCCTCGGCTGCGCGCTCCCCCTCATCAGCGTCTATCGCGACGGCGACGACGAGGCGCTTGCCCAGCGTCTTGCCCTCCTCCATGCCGAGGCGGGGGACAAGACCGTCGAGGTGGGGGAGGGCGTGTTCCGCAACATGACCATCACCGTGCTGCCAGGCACATACGCGCTTATCACAAAAGAGGGAGCGCCGCGCGTGAGGCTCCTCACCGAGTTCCCCGCGCTGGTCGATGCGCTCTTGGAGTTCGAACCGGTTCTTTTCAACCAGAAGAAGTAACCGTAAGGAGGAGCAATGCAAGGACTCGGTCGGAGCACTACGCTGCGCGACATCTCGACGG
Source organism: uncultured Coriobacteriales bacterium (assembly GCA_947305035.1). Classification (GTDB taxonomy): domain Bacteria; phylum Actinomycetota; class Coriobacteriia; order Coriobacteriales; family Atopobiaceae; genus RUG721. Next base: position 2,268 of record CAMZCV010000316.1, read on the forward strand.
GGTACGGTCTCTTTTCCACCACGGTGCCTGAGGGTTGGACGGTTATCGGGTCCTCGCTCGGCGCCGTGCGCTCATCGTCGAAGCCCTATATTCCCCAGGTGGAGCTCCACAACGAGGCGAACGGTGCCGTCATGCGCCTCGATGCCGGCCCTGCGGGAACGCGCAACAGCACGGGCATGAACCTCATGACGGTCATGTACGGTGCGCAGAACATCGGCATCGACACCACCAACTACGCGGACATGCCCGATCCCTCGTCTGTGGTTGCCGAGTATGCGTTACAGCAGCTCAGAGGCGTACAGGGTGTCGATAGCCTGCACTTCGACCGTCAGGTGTCTCTCGGAGATCCCGCCGAGGAGACCCCCCAGGTTTCTGAGGTGATGCGCCGCCAGCTTGGCGATGCAGGCGGAATC
>CAMZCV010000317.1 GCA_947305035.1 uncultured Coriobacteriales bacterium
TCATGCGGGTGACGATGTCGCCCTGCTTCTCGGTGGTGAAGAACGAGTGCGGCATGTGCTGCAGGTGGTCGTACATCTGGTTCTTCATGTCGAAGATGATGCGCTGGCTGATCCACGAGTTTATATAGTTCTCGAGAACGCCGATGAGCTGGCTCGCGAGCATGGCGCCCAGGGCCGCGAAGAGCAGCTTGATCAAGAGCCCCATGTCGTTGCCGACGAGCGCCTGGTCTACGATGCGGCCGGTGATGATGGCGGGGAGCAGGCCAACCACGCTCGCCACGATGATGGCCACGAACACGAGGATGAACTGCAGCCAATACGGTTTGAGGTAGGAGAGGATGCGGAGCAGGAGCTCCTTGGTCACCTTCGGTGCGTTGGCTTTCTCCTCCTCGGTGAGGAAGCTGCGCGCTGCGTAGCCTCCGCCATGCCCGCCAGGTCCTGCCATGGGTGCCTCCCATCTCGTAAATCCCTAACGTATTCCATAGTAGCAGCGCGGAAGCGGCTTTGTCTGCTATCGTGCTGGTAAAGGAGGAGGGAACGTCATGGATGAGAAGTTGGATATGCGCCGATCGCTCGCGATGAATGCTGCCATCGTGGTGCTCACCGCCTTCGCGTGGTGCCAGATGATGTTCGGCTGGGGCTGGGAGCACGCGCCGCTCTCCGGGCTCGGGCTTTCCACGCTCAAGTACTTCACCATCCAGTCGAACCTGCTGTCGGCCATCGTATCCGCTGCATGTGTGGTGTTCTACCTGCGCGAACCCGGCAAACCGTTGCCTGGGTGGCTGCACGGCATGCGGCTCGTCGTCACGACGGGCGTGACGCTCACGTGCATAACCGTGGAGGCGTTCCTCTCGCCCGTGCTCTACGGCTATGCATCCATGCACGCGGGCGCCAACCTCTGGTTCCACCTGCTGCTTCCGCTCATGGCCATCGCGAGCTTCTGCGCCTTCGAGGCCGATCGTCCGATGTCGCTGCGCTGGACTATCGCCGCCATCGTGCCGATGGCGCTCTATGGCACAGGCTACCTTGCGAACATCCTGGCGAACGGCATTCCCGGCAACGATTGGTACGGCTTCACCGCCTGGGGCATGGAGCGCACGCCCATCGTGTTCGCGGTCATGGTCTCCGTCGTGTGGCTCATCGCCCTCGGCCTGCGCGCCGCCAACCAGCGCATCTACCGTTCGCGCACGCGTTGACGGAGGGTGGCCGCCGAGCAGCCCCGCATCGTACAATTTATATAGCTGCAGGAGAGGAGCACCTATGGCTATCATCGCCGCATTTGCCGTGCCGCATCCGCCGCTCATCATCCCCGAGGTTGGATGCGGGCGCGAGAAGGGCATCCAGGCAACCGTCGATTCCTACGAGGAGATGAGCCGCCGCGTGGCCGAGCTGGCGCCCGACACCGTTGTGGTTTCCTCGCCGCATGCGACGCTCTACCGCGACTACTTCCACATCTCGCCGGGACGCTCCGCCCGCGGCAGCTTCTCGCGCTTCGGAGCGAGCAGGGCGGCCTACAAGGTTGCCTATGACGAGGAGTTCACGGGCGCGCTTGCCTCCGCGTGCGACCGTGCGGGCGTCGAGGGCGGCACGGACTACGAGCGCGATTCGGCGCTCGATCACGGCACGATGATCCCCGTGCATTTCATCCAGAAGCGCTACCGCGACTTCAAGCTCGTGCGCATCGGGCTCTCGGGCTTCAACGCAGGCGAGCATTACCGCATGGGCATGCTGGTGCAGCAGGTTGCTGCCGCGCTGGGGCGCCGCGTGGTGTATATCGCGTCGGGCGACCTCTCGCACAAGCTGACCCCTGACGGACCGTACGGCTTTGCGCCCGAGGGACCCGTTTTCGACGCGCGCGTGACCGACGATTTTGCGCGCGGCGACTTCCTCGACCTGCTCGAGATCGATTCGTCGCTCGCCGAACGCGCTGCCGAGTGCGGTCTGCGCAGCTTCCAGATGATGGCCGGCGCCTTGGATCGCACGGCGGTCACACCGGAGCTGCTCTCCTACGAGGGGCCGTTCGGCGTGGGGTACGGTGTGGCTCCGTTCACGCCCGCGGGCGATGAAGGTGCAGACGAGAGTCGCGCGCTGCTCGGGCTGTGGGAGAGCTGGCGCACGCGCGACCTCGCAGCGCGCAAAGCGGGGGAGGATCCGTACGTCCGTCTCGCCCGCGCATCGCTCGAGAGCTACGTGCGCGATGGGAAGCGTTTCAAGCTCGACAAGGTCGCATCCGGCCTGCCACCCGAGCTGATCATCGACCGCGCGGGATGCTTCGTGTCGCTCAAGATCGACGGGCAGCTGCGCGGCTGCATCGGAACGCTTTCGCCCACGCGGAGCTGCCTTGCCGAGGAGATCATCGCCAATGCCATCTCCGCGGGTACGCACGATTACCGGTTCCCGCCCGTGCGCGCCGAGGAGCTCGGGGAGCTGGTCTATGACGTCGACGTGCTGGGGGAGCCCGAGCGCATCGCGTCCAAAGCCGAGCTCGACCCCTCGGTCTACGGCGTCATCGTGAGCTGCGATGACGGGCGGCGCGGCGTGCTGCTGCCCGACCTCGACGGCATCGATACCGCCGACGAGCAGGTCTCCATCGCTGCGCGGAAGGGCGGCATCGACGAGCGCCGCGACAGCTACCATCTCGACCGCTTCAAGGTGGTGCGCCACCTATGACCG
>CAMZCV010000318.1 GCA_947305035.1 uncultured Coriobacteriales bacterium
GTCGCCGAACTGGTCGTAGTTCTGGCGCTTGCGGTCGTCGGAGAGCACCGAGTAGGCCTCGTTGACCTCCTTGAACTTCTCCTCCGCATCGGGGGCGTCGTTAACATCGGGATGAAGCGTGCGTGCGAGTTTGAGGAATGCGCGCTTGATGGCCTTCTGGTCGGCGTCGCGTGGAACGCCGAGGACCTCGTAATAATCGCGCTTAGGTTGCAAAGGGGACCACCAGACCTATCAACGGAAACCGAAACCTGAGAGGCATGAATACATCATGAACATGAGGAGGGCGAGCACAAGGCCGCTCGAGGCGCCGCGCATGAGGGCGCGGTGGGGGAGGATGGCGCCCTTGGGCGCACCGCCGCGGAAGATGCTGTAGACGCCGTATGCGGCGAAAAGGATCGTGAACAGGCCCACGCGGAAATCCGAGAACACCGACATGAGGACGAACGGGAGCACGAAGCCCACGATCTGGAAACCGCTGGACTGATAGGATGCGAGGTGCTCGGATTTCACGCTCACGCGGCACACGAAGTCGCCGGAAGCGGAGCCGTTGGTGCCCGCGTTGCCCGCACCCGTCACGCGGATCTCGTCTCCATCGTGGCTTTTGGGCGGAACCTCGACGACGATCTCGTCGGCGGAAAGGACGCGCCCAGAGCCGCCGCAGTGGGGGCAGGGGTCGGAGACGACCTTGCCCGAGCCCTCGCATTCGGGGCACTCGACCTCGAACACGCCGAAGCCGAAGATGCTCGAGAGGTCGACGGACATGTGGCCCGTGCCGCCGCACGTGGGGCAGGTCTCGGCATGGGCGGAGCTCGTGGAACCCGTGCCGGAGCAGTGGGTGCAGGAGACGTACCGCTGGTAGGTGACCCCGCGGCTCACGCCCTTTTTGGCGGCCTCGGAATCGAGGTCGAGGTTGAAGGAGACATCGGAGCCCTGGCGCGGATTGTACGAGCGCGACGTGGAGTAATACGTCCTGCGCGTGCCGGTGCCCGTTCCCGAGAAGGGGAATCCCCACATCTCGAAGTCCATGTCGGTGAACGGGTCTCCCTTGCCGCTGCTGTAGCCGCCCGTGCGGTAGCTGCCGCCATAGGGCATGCCGGAGCGCATGGCATCGTAGCGCTTGCGCTTATCGGGGTCGGAGAGCACGGCATAGGCCTCGGAGATCTCCTTGAACTTCTCCTCGGCGCCGGCTTCCTTGTTGATATCGGGGTGGTATTGGCGGGCAAGCTTCTGGAAGCTTTTGCGGATGTCATCGGTGCTGGCATCGCTCGAGACGCCGAGTATCGAATAGTAGTCCTTGTCATTCATCGAAGGCATGTGGAAGCTCCGGAAACAAGTCGATTTCCAACCTATTGGATTATAGCCGCAAGCGTCACCGCTCAAACAGGGATGTGTAATGAACGCGTTAATTGTGGATTTGGCGTAGAGGGCGGGCGGCGGCGCTTTGCCATACTTTCAAAAGCGATTCGAAGGGAGTTTCCCATGGATAAGCTCGTCCTCCCCACCACGTACCAGCCGCAGCTCGATCTGCACGAGACGCAGATCGCCATCAAGCGGATCAAGGACTATTTCCAGCTCAGGCTGGCCGAGCGCCTCAACCTCCTGCGCGTCTCGGCCCCTCTGTTCGTCGACCCCGCGTCGGGCCTCAACGACAACCTCAACGGCGTCGAACGCCCCGTCTCCTTCGACATCCCCGCGCTCGGCGGCGCCGAGGGCGAGGTCGTCCAGTCGCTCGCCAAATGGAAGCGCTATGCGCTCGGCCGCTACGGCTTCGGCATCGACGAGGGCCTCTACACCGATATGAACGCCATCCGCCGCGACGAGGAGACCGACAACCTGCATTCCATCTTCGTGGACCAGTGGGACTGGGAGAAGGTCATCTCGCCGGATGAGCGCACCATCGATACGCTGGTCAACCACGCCAAGCGCGTCTATGACGTGGCGCGCCGCTGCGAGGGCTACATGGAGCAGTGCTACTCCTACATCAAGCCCATCCTCCCCGAGGAGCCCTACGTCATCAGCACGCAGGAGCTGCTCGACCGCTACCCCGATCTCACGCCCAAGGAGCGCGAGTACAAGATCGCCCGCGCCAAGGGAGCGGTCATCCTCACCAAGATCGGCGACGTGCTGTCCGACGGCGAGCGCCACGACGGACGCGCCCCCGACTACGACGACTGGTCGCTCAACTGCGACATCATCGTGTACTACCCCGTGCTCGACTGCGCGCTCGAGCTCTCGTCGATGGGCATCCGCGTCGATGCGGAAACCCTCAAGGAGCAGCTTGAGAAGGCAGGATGCGAGGAGCGCGCCGAGCTTCCGTTCCAGAAGGCCGTGCTCGCCGGAGAGCTCCCGCAGACCATCGGAGGCGGCATCGGGCAGTCTCGTCTCTGCATGTTCTTCCTGCGCAAAGCCCATATCGGCGAGGTTCAGAGCTCCCTGTGGCCCAAGGACGTGCTTGAGAAGTGCGCCGAGGCGGGCGTCACGCTGCTCTAACCCTTTCCCCCATTTGGGGATACTCCCTTTTTGGGGATTTCCCCATTTGGGGATACTCCCCCATTGGGGGATACTCCCTTTTTGGGGAAAACGGCTAATCGGTTTCGGAAAGGGCCCAGAGGCGGCCATAGAGCTCGTTGCCGAGCAGCCAGCCCTTCTGCGTGGGGGCAAGGTCGCCAGTG
>CAMZCV010000319.1 GCA_947305035.1 uncultured Coriobacteriales bacterium
GCCCGTGACGTCGCTTTGACGTCCGCGGGGATGATATCCGGAGCCACGACGCGCAGCGTGGATACGAGAGGGCGCTTCGAGCTACCCCAAACCACTACAGCCGCGCGACTCATATTGAGACAGCTCTGCTCGGGGGCGAACCTGCTGTAGCGTTCGACCTCGCACGAGAGGTCGTCTCCATCATTGGCGACCCATAAGACGCCGTCCAGCTCGGCAGCCCCAAACCCCTGCCTTCCCTCTTCGCAGCTGAGGTCATAGGTCCTATAGCTGTAGGCCGCCACCTTTCCGTCGCTCTCCTCGAGCTTGGCCCTGAACCCGAAACCCATGCTCATCGCTAGCCCCCGTAATGCCAGAACAGCAGGATGACTCTTGCCACGAACCTCATCCATGCAAGGCAGAACTTGCCTATCGCACCCAGAACACGCTTGGCCACGCCCATCTCACACGCTCCCTAGAAAGAGTCCTCGTCACCATAGACGTTAGCAGCCAGAGCGGACACAAATTCGTAGCTGGCCTCCGTCATGCCGAGCATCGCGTACATGCGCCTTTCGTCCCCCTCGTGCGAGCCGTCGGGCCCCAGTGCCCTCATGAGCGTGTCGTGCATGTTCGCGACGCGCGTTGCCATGCTCGACGAGCCCTTGGAAAGGCCGCAGAGCAGGTCGGTCGTCTCGTCGAGCTGCGAGACGTCGCAGAGGTCGGGGCCGATCCTGAGCCACTGGACCCTCCCGTCGATCTCTATCGAGCGCGCCTGCTCGACCTCCCCTTCCGAGAGCACGTGTATGCGGCATCCGGGCGAGCGCTGAGCCAGGGGCAGCGCACCGTCCTCGGTCGGCCCCTGCGGCACTCTGTACCAGCTCACCTCGACCCAAAGGCCGTCGCCCATCGCCACCCGGAAGTCGGTTAGCGCGTTGCCCATGCCGAGAGGGCTCGTAGTGGTCAGCGCGTTGGTGTCGAACGTCTCCACCGACCCGCCCTCGTAGTGCACGGTGACCTTCATCGCTCGTCCCTCCCGTCTCGCGTCGCCTCGGGCATGGCTGCCTGGCGTGCGGAATCGCCACCGCCGAGGGGGCGTCGGTGCGCGTCCCTGGCGCTTGCGGGCCCGTCCGCATGTCGGGCGCCAGCCCGCGGGCGGGCCCTCTCCGGGAGTATCGAGTGCTCCGCGCAGTACTCCCGCACGCGCCTGAGCCTCTCTACGCTCGCGTCTCGGCTGGGCATCCCCTCCAGCCTGGCTATGGCGGAGTCAATGGCGGCAAGGCTCCTGAAGCCGCCCCGGGAGACCGTGCTCATGGCTTCCGCAAGTCGGTTGAGCTCCCTGAGGTCCCTCACCTCTATGGCGCCCGACGCTATCGCCCTGACGTTTCTCGATGTGACCGGGCCCGGCCTCAGCCTGCTCGGGTTGGCGACCCACCTCGTCACCTCGCGCCTCGTGTAGGACGCCCCGAGCCTGGAGCCGCTCACCTGCCTGGACGGCGTCCCCGCCAGGGAGTAGACCCAGTCGTCTGCCCTCCTCGCGGAGACGCGGACGCTGATGCCCATCTCCTTGAGGGCGCTCTGGAAGTCTTCGGGGCTGCGGGAGAGGCTCCTCGCTACGTCGACCCTGGCGCGTATGTCCGCCACCCATGAGTACTCGCCGCGGCCGCCGTACTCTGCCTCCGGGCGGTCGACGTGGCGCCTCATGTATACGTCGGAGTCCCTCTCGCTCGCCCTTCCAGGCCTGTCCGAGAATCGGGAGAGCCCCATCTCCCCGGCGATCCTCTGGGCGGACCTCTTGAGCGCCCTGGGGTCGGGGTCCTGGAGGCGCCTTCCGGTCACGAGGTTGGTGTTGTTGACTATGACGTGGGCGTGGGGCACGTGGTGCTCGTTGTCGTCGTGGTACACGACGGCGACCTCGTAGTCGCCGAAGTTCTCCTCCACCCATGACATGGTGACAGACCGGAGCTGTGAGAGGCTCACCGCGTCCCTCGGGTCGGGGGAGAAGACATAATGCTTGTAGGTGCGTGCTTTCCTGCCCTTAAACGGGCTGTCGTTGCCCAGTTTTTCTCGGGTCTCGTCCATCACGGACGCCCAGTCGTACTCGCGGTACTCGGGGAGGCCGTCCTCTCCGATGCCCGCCATGGGCGCGTCGAGGTTGAGGAAGTCCCTCGCGAGCGCGCGTCCCTCCCTCTCGAGGTAGCGCTGCGCGGCGCCGAGCTTGGTGTGTCCTGAGATTGGCTTCACGAACGGCATGGCTACTCCCCGAATACGACCGGCATGCCGGTGAGCTCCGCCGCCTGCCGCCTGACCTCGGCCGCGTCGCGCCTCACCTCGTCGAGCCCGTACGACACGCCCTCCATCGCCTCGGCGAGGTCGAGCGCGTCCACGCCGGACTCGCGAACCGCCTTGGCGATCGCGTTGAGGGCGTGGGTCGACTGGTTGAGGAGGTGTCCGAGCGAGCGCACGTTGCGCACGTAGGCGGCGAGGGTCCTGCGGTCAAGGACGAGGACGCTGGCAGTCGCGTCACCAGGAGCCGCCGCGCCGGCCCGCGCGAGGAGCCGCACCGTGTCCGAGACGGTGGTTCCGAGCGAGTCGGCGAGCGAGCGCAGCGAGGACATCTCCTCCTCGGAGAGCATGACGTGAAGCTGGACGGGTCTGGGCATGGTCCTCCCTGGGACGGGCTCTCTATGTACAAGGG
>CAMZCV010000320.1 GCA_947305035.1 uncultured Coriobacteriales bacterium
AGGAGTTGAGCATGGCGAGCAGCGCGGCGAGGCCGCCCATCGAGGCTCCGTAGCCCACGCTCGTGGGACAGGCGATCACCGGACAGGATGCCAGTCCTCCCACAACGCTCGCGAGCGCGCCTTCCATGCCGGCGACGGCAACGATAGCGGAGGCACCGGCGATATCCTCGGCATGTGCGAGCAGGCGGTGGATGCCTGCTACGCCCGCATCATAGACACGCACCACACGGCTGCCGAGCATCTCGGCTGTGAGAGCCGCCTCCTCGGCAACGTAGAGATCGCTTGTGCCCGCGCACATCACCAACACGTACGCATTTCCGTCAGGCACGGGAGCCTCTCCGTAGATGCCCATCGAGCAATCGGCATGATAGGTGAATTCCCGCAGGATGGCGGGATCGAGGAGGTCGGAGAGCTCGCGTTCCTTCTCCGCGGAGAGACGCGACACCATCACGCGCCTCTCCCCGCCCTTGACGAGCGCGGAAAGGATGCCGGCAATCTGCCCTGCGGTCTTTCCCGCACCGTAAATGACCTCCGAGACACCCTGCCTGAGGCCGCGCGAGAGATCGGGCTTTGCGTAGCCCAGATCGACGAACGAGCTGCCATTGAGCCGCTCAGCGGCGTCATCGACCGACAGCTCTCCCGCCGCGACCAGCTCGAGCAGCGCTTTGATATCCCTGCGTTCCATGGAACCCCCGTGATAAAGGAACTAAACAGTGCAATTATACTCGCACGTCCACCTCACCCGAGCGGCTACACTAGGATGGTACGCAATCGCGAGAAGGGAAGGACCATGTCAGACGAGCAGTTCAAGGCACAGGTAGATGCATATGTCGACGAGATTTGGGAAGCCGCCGTGGAGGATATCCGCTACCTCGTCGAAGTTGAGAGCGTGGAGGATCTGAGCCATTCAGCACCGAGCATGCCCTACGGCCCCGCCCCCGCCGAGGCGTTGAGGCGCGCGCTCGAGATCTCCAAGCGCCTTGACCTCACCCCCACCAACTGCGATGGCTTCATCGGCTATGCCGACCTTCCCGGCGAGTCCGACACCCAGATCGCCACGATCTCACATGTGGACATCGTACCGCTGGGACTGGGTTGGAACTTCCCGCCTCTCGATGTCACCCGCAAGGACGGCTTCCTCATCGGCCGCGGCGTCCAGGATGACAAGGGCCCCTACATCATGTCGCTCTACGCGGCGCATTTCTTCGCACGGCAGGTCGAGCAAACAGGCAATAAGTTGCCTTATACCCTCCGCTGCTTCGCAGGATGCAACGAGGAGACGGGCATGGCCGACGTCGACTGGTACCTCGCGCACAACGATGCGCCCGCGTTCCTCTTCACCCCCGACGCCGACTTCCCGCTCATCTGCGGCGAGAAGGGCGTCTACCACGGCCTCTTCTCGAGCAAACCCGGCCTGCTCGGCGGGTCGCTGCTCGCCATAGACGGAGGAACCGTGCCCAACGCCATCCCCGGCCGTGCGGAGGCTGTCGTCTCCGTTGCAGCAGACGCGCTGCCCGCCGCCGATAACATCGCGCTCGAGGCGCTTCAGGATGGCTGCACCCGCATCGTGGCAACCGGCAAGGGCGGCCACGCCTCCATGCCCGCCGGCACCGTGAACGCCATCGAACTCCTGGTGGACTACCTCGTCGCCAACATCGAGCTCACCGACGACCAGGCCGTGTTCCTCTCCCTCGTCAAGCAGGTGGTCTCCACCACCGACGGAACCTCAACCGGCATCAACACCGCCGACGACAAGTTCGGACCGCTCACCTGCATCGGCGGAACCATCGGATGCTTCGAGGACGGCCATGTGGAGCAGACCATCGACTCGCGCTACCCCACCTCCATCGGGGGCGTAGACATCACGGGCCGCATGGCGGCGATCGCCGAGGCGCATGACGCGAGCTACAGGCTCCTCTCCGACGCGGTTCCGTTCTACATCGAACCCACGAGCCCCGAGATCCAGACGCTGCTCGCCACCTACCGCGAGTACACGGGCAATATGACCGAGCCCATGGTCATCGGCGGCGGTACCTACGCACGCCATTTCCCACGCGCGTGCGCCTTCGGTCCCAACGAGCCCGATATCGCCAATCCCGACTGGGTGGGCATCGAGCATGGTCCCGACGAGGGCATCTCCGAGGAGCGCCTGAAGAACGCCCTCAAGATCTACATCGTCGCCATCGCCCGCCTGATGGAGCTCGACCTGTAATGGACGAGCTGCGGGCAAAGCTGGAATCGCTCCGCGACGCGCTCCTCTCCATGGGGAACGCGGCGGTTGCGTTTTCGGGAGGCGTGGACTCGACGTTTCTCCTCGCGGTAGCGCACGAGGTGCTGGGCGACGCCGCGCTCGCAATCACCACGCACATCCACTCCGTTCCCGCAGCAGAGTTTGCCGATGCTGAAGCGTTCTGCGCCGAGCGCGGTATCCGCCATATCGTTGCCGAGCAGGATGAATTCGCCATCGAGGGCTTTTCGGAAAACCCGCCCAACCGCTGCTATGTCTGCAAGAAGGAGCTCTTCTCCCATATGGCGGAGATAGCTGCCGAACATGGATGCGCCGTGCTTGCCGATGGATCGAACACCGACGACGAGGGAGATTACCGTCCCGGCATGCAGGCGCTTGCCGAACTTGGAGTTGCGAGCCCCCTGCGCGAAGCGGGGCT
>CAMZCV010000321.1 GCA_947305035.1 uncultured Coriobacteriales bacterium
CCCGCAGAGCCCAAGCCGCTCATCGAGGAGTTCGAGCCCAGCCCCAGCGGTGCCTTCGACCCCGCCAAGGTTGGCGCCAACTGGAACAACCAGCAGGTTAACAACTACATCTGCCAGGGTTTCCAGCAGATTCCCTCCGACTACCAGAAGCTCCCCCCTCCCACCGAGAACGCCCTGCGGCCGGTTACCGAGAAGGCCAAGGCCTGCCTCGCCGCACTCAACAACGCCGCCATGATCGACCCCAACGACCACGTAGCCGACATCCTCATCTTCGAGAACTGCGAGGAGATCGTCGACGCCATGAGGCATGCCAAGGTGCACGAGAAGAAGGAAGACGGCACCTATCGCACCTCCACCCCGCTCTTCACCAACTCGAGGGAGCTGAGCCTCCCCGGCGAGAAGGATTCCTGGGACACCAAGGCCAAATATCACCGCCAGTTCCTCATCGAGGAGTACAAGGCGGCGCACCCCCTCGACGCCGAGCAGATCGCCGAGCTCCAGGAGGAGAAAGCTCAGCTCGAGGCCGAGCTCGCCGTCCTCAAGGAGGAGAAGAAGAGCAAGGGCTTCTTCAACTTCTCCGAGAAGGGCGAGGTCAAGGAGCGCATGAGGCCCTACGAGGCCAAGCTCTCCGAGGTCAACTCCAAGATCTATGCCATCAACCACGGCGCCGACATCTACATCGAGGAGTGCCTCAAGAGCCTCTCCGCATCCTTCACGAGGCTCAGCTTCTAACCGCTCCACCCACCCGTACCGCCAACGCCCCCTTCCCCAAGGGGGCGTTTCGTGTTCATGCTGTCAGCTTCGGCAGACCCGCGCCAATGTCGGGTATCCTATTAAGAGCACTGCAATTGAAAGGATGATTCTATGTCTGATTACGTTCTCAGCTGCTGCTCGACCTGCGACCTCACGAAGGAGTACCTCGAGAGCCGCAACATCCACTACGTGTACTTCAACTACTACCTCAACGACCTGCCCTGCAAGGATGACTTCGGCCAGACCAACGCACCCGCCGACCTCTACGCCAAGATGCTCGCGGGCGTCGACGTCAAGACCAGCAAGGTGAGCGTGGGCGAATACATGGAGGCATGGCGCCCCATCCTCGAGAGCGGCAAGGACATCATCCACCCCTGCCTCGCGCTGGGCATCTCCGGCACCTATCAGAGCGCCTGCACCGCACGCGACCAGCTCGCCCTCGAGTTCCCCGAGCGCAAGATCATCGTCATCGAGTCAACCACCGCAAGCGGCGGCTACGGCCTGCTCATGGATAAGCTCGCCGACCTGCGCGATGAGGGCATGGCCCTCGAGGACCTCGCCGCTTGGACCGAGGCCCACAAGCTCGAGATGCAGACCTGGTTCATCCAGACCGACCTCACCTTCCTCATCCACGGCGGCCGCATCTCCAAGGCAGCCGGCTTCCTCGGCGGCCTGCTCAACATCTGCCCGCTCATGTGCGTCGAGGCTGACGGCACGCTCGCGGTCAAGGAGAAGATCCGCACCAAGCGCAAGGCCTTCAAGCGCCAGGTCGAGAAGATGGAGGAGCTCGCCAAGGACGGCTATGCCTACGACGAGCGCGTCGTCATCACCCACACCGAGAACCTCGCCGACGCCAAGGCCGTCGCCGACATGGTCAAGAGCAAGTTCCACAAGATCAAGGGCGGCGAGGTGATCATCTCGCCGGTCGGCGCCACCATCGGCTGCCACCTCGGGCCTGGCGGCGTCGTCCTCAACTTCTGGGGCAAGCCGCGCGAGCCCAAGATCGAGCTGTAAAACCGCACGTCAGACAGCCAATCGCACATCATTCGGTGCCCTCGCGTTTGCGGGGGCACTACTTTTGTGTGACCTAGGCCAATCGACCCGTTAATTGTGAGCCATCCATGCGCTTTGGACAAAACCGCTATGATAGCTGGGTTCAAGTGTCATTAGAGAAAGGCCTCTTATGAGCGATTACGTCCTTAGCTGCTGCTCAACCTGCGACATGAGCGAGGAGTGGCACGCCCGCCGCGACATCCTGTGCGTGTACTTCAACTACGAGCTGGACGGCACCCCCTGCAAGGACGACTACGGCCGCACCCACGCGCCGGCGGAGCTGTACGGCCGCATGCTCAACGGCTCGGAGGCCAAGACCAGCCAGGTAAGCGTGGGCGAGTATGTTGACGCCTGGCGCCCCGTGCTGGAGAGCGGCCGCGACGTGCTGCACGTGACGCTGTCGTCGGGCATCTCGGGCACCTACCAGAGCGCCTGTACCGCGCGCGACGTCATCGCGGCCGAGTTCCCCGAGCGCACCGTGATCGTGATCGACTCGCTGGCCGCGTCGTCGGGCTATGGCCTGCTCGTAGACCGCATGGCCGACCTCCGCGACAGCGGCATGGACATGCGCGACCTGGCCGCGTGGGCCGAGGAGCACAAGCTCGAGGTGCAGCACTGGTTCTTCTCCACCGACCTCACGTTCTTCATCCGCGGCGGCCGCATCTCCAAGGCCGCGGGCTTCCTGGGCGGCCTCCTCAACATCTGCCCGGTCATGGACGTCGAGCCGGACGGGTCGCTGGCCGTGAAGGAGAAGATCCGCACCAAGCACAAGGCCACCGACCGCGTGGTCGAGCTCATGGGCAAGCTGGCGCAGGGCGGCGAGGGCTATGCGGACAAGGTCTTCATCTC
>CAMZCV010000322.1 GCA_947305035.1 uncultured Coriobacteriales bacterium
CCCCGCGTGATGGCACTCTTCGGCATGGCTCGCTTTGGCCTCCACGTGCGCTCGAACGCCATTCGTGCCGAGAAGGCGCGTACGGTCGACGTCGCATTTGACGAGGAGGTGCCGCCCTGCCAGGTCGACGGCGAGGAGTTCTTTGGCGCGCACTTCCACGTGGAGGTCCTGCCAGACGCCCTCGACGTCATCGTGCCGAGGGATTGTCCTTGGTAGGAACCAGCTCGTCGCCGGTCACAGAGAGGCCCCGCCGCGTGAACTGCACCCCAGTTCTTGGACGGGCTAATAAGTGGCCCTAGGCCACACACAGGGACTGATTCCGGAACTCCTCCGGGGTCAGTCCCTTCAGTTTAACCTGCCTCCGCCTCGTGTTCCAATGAACGATGTACGCATCCAGGTCAATCTTGAACGAGTCGAAGCTGGGCCACCGCCTGCCGCGGAAGAACTCATCCTTGATGTGCCCGAATACCTGCTCGGTCGCCCCATTGTCGATGCAGTTGCCCTTGCGCGACATGCTCTGCACGATTCCTGCGCCCTCAAGCCTTCTACACCAGCCGACTTGCTGGTACTGCCATCCCATGTCCGAGTGTAGGATCGGGGCGGTGCCCTCTGGCTTTTTGGCCAGGAGTTGGTCGAGCAGTTCGTACTGCTGAGCCATGTTGGGATGCAGTGAGGTAGACCAAGCGACTATCTCCTTGCTACCAAAGTCGTAGATTGGGGCGAAGTACGCCTTTCCCCAGGGCTGCCTGAACTCGGTGATGTCGGTGCCCATCTTCTGCCAGGGCCCGTCGGCTTCGAAGTCGCGGCCGATGACGTTCTCGAAGGTCCTCCCGACTGCGCCCCTGTACGAGTTGTACTTGTGGTAATCGGTCTCGCGGCGGATCCCGCAGCCGATTCCCATCTCGCGCATCATTTTCAGCACCGTCTTGTCGGCGATGCGGACGCCCTGCTCGGCGCGCAGGCACATCGCGACCTGCCTATGGCCGCATCCGTTGGCGGTGCGCGAGAAGATCTCCGCGACGGCCTCCCAGAGCTCCGGCCTGGTCGGAGGCTTCGGGTGGGACGCCGCGTAATAATAGCTCGACCTGGCAAGGCCGGCGCATTCGAGCAGGACGGCGAGGGGGTACAGCCCTGAAAGCTCGCTCACGATCGCGGCCTTTTCGCGGTTCGAGAGCGCTTTTCCGCTTTCAGGGCAATCGATTTTTTTAAGTAGGCGTTCTCGGCCTCGAGCCTCTGGATGCGCCGCTCGAGTTCTTGCTCGCGCGTCTCATGCCCGGGTCCTCCCACGGACCCCCTCGGCCGTCCTGCGGGCCTCGGCCTGAGCGCCTCCGGCCCGCCTTCCCGATACGCCTTCACCCAGCTCTTCAGCGAGGTGGTCGAGGCTATCCCGAATTTGGCCATGGCTTCGGGCTTGGTCAGCCCCTCGTCTGCGACCGCCCTGGCGGCGGCCACCTTCGTCTCGAACGAATACGCCTTCTTCTTCGCGCCCATTGCAGTTAGAACCTCGATGCCGACGGACCTGTAGGTGTCCAGCCATTTTCTCGCGGTTTCCTCGGGAACGCAGAGCATGGACGCAATCGCAGCTCGACCATGCCCCCTGTCGTACAACCTGGCGGCTTCCATCCTCAGCCCGATATCGTAAAACGCGTTTCCAACCATAAAAAAGCCTCCCATTTCTTGTGTCCAAGAAATGGGAGGCGGTTCAAGAGCCGGCGGGGCCGGTTGCCTTACGAGCCAGTGGCGTCAGGGCTACTCATCTGATTGGTCTTGCCTCTCAACGTCATCGAGCATGCGCGTCCATTCGGCAAGGTCGGTCTCCTTGTCGAAAAGCTCGAGGAAAGGAGTTTTATCACCATCAGGAAAGATGCTGGCGTAATAGGCGCCCTGACTTGCAAGATACTCACGGGCGAAGGCAAGCGAAGCCTCGTCGGTGCAGTCACCATCGGGAAAACGCGAGGAAAAAGCATGCTCGAACTCTATCCAGATGGCAGGATCAGCAGACCCCTTGTCTGCCCACACTTCCATGACGGGAAGGTCCATCGTTCCCGCGAAGGTAGCGCCATCGACCACGCGCGCGTGGAAGACGTCGCGCTGGTGTCGGCGCATCTTGCGCTTGATGCGGCGTCGCTCCTCGCGGTTGAGCGATTTGTGTCGACTGATTGGTTGCTCAAACGAGCCAGGCTCTGGTGCCATGATGGCTCCTTTCTCCCCTCCCATCGAGGGGATTGCCATCACGAGCGCCTGGCCCGGCGTCAGCGAAGACTCGTCGGCACCGTCCCAGGGCGTGGCGGACGCCGAGGGCACGTGCCATCTCTCACACACTGGGTGGTAGTCCTCGCCGCGCTGGTCGGCGGCGGCGCCAAGGACTACCGCATCGCGAGAGCGCCGCCGCCCACCACCGCGCTCTCGTATGGTGGTTAGGCCCTCGCCCCGATTCCACCGCAGCGGACGCTGCGGCACGGCTGGAATATCAACGCACTGCAAGAGGGGATTTTGCTGCGTTTTCATAAGCGGCATACGTGAAATCCTCAAACAGCACCCACTCGACAAGGTCGAACGACCCCGGGTTGTCTTCCAGATACTGCCGCACGGCAATCATGGCCGTCTCTGCCGCCCGATCTACGGGATAGTGAAACACGCCTGTCGAGATGGA
>CAMZCV010000323.1 GCA_947305035.1 uncultured Coriobacteriales bacterium
TACTATCCGCACCTGCTCCGCAACAAGAGCCTCGGCATGATCTTCCAGCAGGTCTCCACCCGCACCCGCCTCTCCTTCGAGACGGCCATGTGCGACCTCGGCGGCCATGCCCAGTTCTACGGCCCCGGCACCATCCAGCTCGGCGGACACGAGTCCCTCGGCGACACCGCCCGCGTCATGGGCGACCTGCTCGACATCATGATGGCCCGCGTCAACCGTCACGCCGACGTCCAGGGCCTCGCAGCCGGCTCCGCCGCTCCCGTCCTCAACGGCATGTCCGAGTACAACCACCCCACCCAGGAGATCGGCGACCTCCTGACCATGATCGAGAACCTCCCCGAGGGCAAGAAGATCCAGGACTGCACCCTCGCCTTCATCGGCGACGCCACCCAGGTCTGCGTCTCCCTCATGTTCGTCGCCTCCAAGGTCGGCATGAAGTTCGTCCAGTTCGGGCCCAAGGGTCACCAGATCCCCGACGGCGGCCTGCACGTCGGCACCAAGGAGGAGCGCGCTGAGTTTGGTGCCCAGCTCATGGCCGTGGGCGAGAAGAACTGCAAGGAGTCCGGCGGCTCCATCGTCATCTCCGACGACATCGAGTGCATCAAGGGCGCCGACTTCATCTACACCGACGTGTGGTACGGCCTCTACGACGACGAGGTCGAGGGCGAGAACTACATGGACGTCTTCTATCCCAAGTACCAGGTCACCATGGACCTCATGAACTACGCCGGCCCCAACTCCAAGTTCATGCACTGCCTGCCCGCCACCCGCGGCGAGGAGGTCGTGGACGAGGTCATGGACGATCCCGAGCGCTCCCTCTGCTGGGTCGAGGCCGAGAACCGCAAGCACTCCATCCGCGCCATCCTGGCCACCTTCGGCCCCCGCATGCCCCTCAACGACGAGGGCGTGGAGTATGCCAGCAAGGAGCGCCTGCATGCCGCCCTCGCCAAGATCGAGGAGCTTCAGGCCTAGCCGCGAGGGCGTATCTCGTTTATTGCGACCCGCCGGACCTCCTAACCGGCGGGTTTTTGTTTTGCGTGGCAGCGGACCATCCCGATTCTGTCGCGAACCCCGATTTTTCCGCGTTTTATGGGTGCTGACTCGTCATCGGGGCCGGAGATGGGTGTTTTGGCAATGCTCTGACCTGAGGCTCCGCAAACCGCGTCTGCGCCCGATGGGGAAACGACCCCAAAAAATCGCTGAACAGTTGGGGTTTATGTCAGAATTTGGCCCTCGCCGTGCCAGGCCCTCCGCCACCCCAAAACAAACCTGCATAAACCCACTTGCTTATTCGTTCGCGCTTATAATGCGTTGCAGATAGCAGTGCGTTTCGACCAAGGAGGCATCCATGCTCGGCGATTTCACCCTGACCCTGCCCACACGCGTTCACTTCGGACCGCATGCCCTCGACGCCCTGCCCGAGGAGCTCTCGCACTATGGCAAGCGCGTCCTGCTCGCCTACGGCGGCCATTCCGCCAAAGCGACCGGCCTCTACGATCGCGTGATCGCAGCGCTCGCCGAGGCGGGCAAGGAGGTCGTCGAGTGCCCCGGCATCACGGCCAACCCCACGTTCTCCAAGGTCCTCGAGGAAGCGCGCCTCATCCGCGAGAACGACATCGACCTCGTGCTCGCCGTGGGCGGCGGCTCGGTGATCGATGCCTCCAAGGACGCATCCGCGCTCGCGTGGCAGGAGGGCACCTACGACGAGCTCTGGGCGCGCTTCTACTATGACGGCGAGCAAGTCGCACCCGAGGACCGCGTCACGCCCGTGGGCTGCATCCTCACCATTCCCGCTACCGGTTCCGAGATGAACCGCAGCGGCGTCACCACCAACGAGAAGACGCACGAGAAACTCGAGATGATCGGCGACGAGGTGCGCACCATTCCCCATTTCGCGCTGCTCGACCCCACGCTCACGCTTACCCTGCCGCGCTACCAGATGGTCTCCGGCTGCTACGACATCCTCTGCCACTGCATGGAGCAGTACTTCTCGGGTGACGACGACAACCTCTCCGACTACCTCGCCGAAGGCGTCATGCGCGCGATCATCCATGCTGCGCGCGCGGCAGTCGCAGACCCCGAGAACTATGAGGCGCGCTCGAACATCATGTGGTGCGCCACTTGGGGCCTCAACGGCGTGATCGGCCTCGGCAAGGACCAGGACTGGCAGCTCCACGACCTCGGCCAGTCAATCTCCGCGTTCACGGGCGCTGCCCACGGCATGACCCTCTCGGCGCTCACGATGGCCTACTACCGCCACGTCCTGCCCGCCGGCATGCACCGTTTTGCGCGGTTCGCCACCAACGTGTGGGATATTCCGCGCGGCGATAAGACCGACGAGGAGCTTGCCGCTGCCGGTCTGGCCGAGCTCGAGGCGTGGATGCGCGAGATCGGCTGCGTGATGAACATCACCGAGCTGGGCGTCACCGAGGATATGATCGAGGACATCGCCGCTGTCACACCTCTCGAGCAGAGCGGCTACCATCCGTTCACCACGGAGGAGTTCGCCGAGGTTCTGCGCGAGAGCCTGTAGCGGGACGGTGGGGACAGGTCGTTCGCTAGAGTCCGAGCATGCTGCGATCGAAGCCCCTCGATGCGAGTATCTCGTCGACGGCGCTGGCGTTGTCGCCCAGCGCGAGGGCGTAGACGGC
>CAMZCV010000324.1 GCA_947305035.1 uncultured Coriobacteriales bacterium
AGGCTCGCGGAGAGGTACTCGCAATGGGTGCTGGACGGCATGCCGATGGAGGGAATCGGGACCTAGAAGGCGCTTGACAATCTATAGGAGCGTCGGTTTTATCATATACTGACACCCTCATGATTCATAGGGTCGCTCACCATCCGTCGCCTGCCCCCGCCGCCTCATCCCTCATGATCCTCTCCCATGCCGGCCAAGGGAAACCGCAGAGCTCGGCGACGTCCTCCTCGTCCCACTCCATGTGGGCATGCCTGATCCTCCCACTCAACAGACGCATGAAAACCTCCTTTCAAATCGCGTCTGCGTTCCCGCAGGTCAGAAGCTTGAAATTGCAACTCCTCTCGTCTTGGCGGCCTTGCTGGTACGAATCTGGTACGAATCGTGCAGAAGTTCGTACCAGGCAGTTCTGGCAGTGCTCGGACGGGTCTAGAAAACGGACGCAACGGCGGCTACCGCCTCGCGCTTCGAGTCCATGTTTACATGGGTGTAGATGTCCATGGAGATCTGCGAGCTGTAGTGCCCAGCGAGCTCCTGCATCACCTTGGGATGCACGCCATTGATGGCGAGCAGGGTCAGGTACGTATGGCGGAACTCGTGAAGGCACCAGCCTTCGAGACCATACTTGGCGCGGTCCTCTGTCCACCAACGGCTGAGACTCGTGGGCAACACGCGGGTGCCGCTGTTGTCGGATATCACGGGGCTGTCGTCGGTTTGCTCGATGTAGCCCTCCTCCGGCTTGCGCCACTGGTTCGTGCGGGCGTAGCGCTTGAACTGAGCCTCCTTGTGGGCCTTAAGAACTTGGATGGTCTTATCCGAGAGCGGCAGCACGCGGGTGCCGGCCTTGGTCTTGGTGGCCTTGAGGTTGCCCATGTAGTCGTATGAGTGGCGTATGTCGGCAACCCTGCGATCGAAGTCGATGTCGCCCCAGGAGAGCCCGCAGATCTCGCCACGGCGCAGACCCATGGTGATGGCGAGCAGGTATGCGCACTCACGGTCGGGCTCGGGGTCGAGCGCTTCGATGAACTTGTGCGCCTGGGCGGGACTGAGGGCGCGCTTGGCCTTGGTATCCATCTTGGGCGGGTTCGCCTTATCGCAGGGGTTTGTCACGAGGATCTCCTCCTTTACTGCTTGCTGGAATACGAGGGTGATGTTGTCGTGGATGCCGTTTACGTAGGAGCCTCCCGACGGCTTGCCGGAGAGCGTGTCGCCGCCGAGCATGGCGATGTACATGTCGTCGAGCATGGTGGGCGTGATGGCGGCGAGGTTCGCCTTGCCGATGTGCATATTGGCGGCCTTGAAGAGCTGGCGCTGACGCTCCAGGGTCGTGGCCGCTATCTCCTTGTTGAGCTCGCGGCGCTTGAGATAGCGCTCGGCGTATTCCTCGAAGGTGTAGGTCGTCTTCCCCTGCACTCGATCGCCCTCTACCTCGTCAATGAACTCGCGCAGTGCTGCCTTCGCCTGGGTGTACGTTCCCTCGAAGCGGCGGGTTCGGGCCTTGTACTTGCCGGTGCGGGGGTCTTTCCCGATGCATACGCGCAACTGCCACTTTCGGCAACGGCTTTTCGGCTTGTCCTTTTCGAGCTGGATGATGGATCCGTTTCCCTTGGTCTCTGCCATCGAGCTCACCTGCCCTGCTGGGTGGCGATGAGCTGGTCGCGGAAGGCCAGGAACTGCAGGTACTCGTCGAAGCGCTCCTTGCCGCCGTCGCTGAGCGTGCGGTAAGCGGCATTGAGGTCGCGGCCCTGCGTGTCGTCGGCGCCGTCGCGGCCCACGACCGCATCGATGGAGCAGTGGAGCTTGTCTGCGATGGCCCACGCCGCTCGCAGCGGGATGCCGGAGTCGGGGTCGGCCAGGGTGCGCTCATAGCGCGAGTAGGTTGTCGCGGGGATGCCGAGAACGGCTGCGAATTCCTTGCTGCTGCGGTATCCTGCCGCCTTGCGGAGGTCCGCCAAGGATGTTTTGGGTGGAACAGGCGCCTGGGCGCTGTTCATGCGGTTAGTTGATGCCATATAATGACACCGTCCTTTCTAGGCGCTACTAGGTTGGACACGGCCCGTGGGTGTTGCAGCACTCTCGGGCCAACTCTTTTTGCGGCTAGAGTCGTATCGTGCTGTATTCGATGGTGACCCTATGCTGCCTGTCGAACGCTTGCATTACCCTGGCTATCACCTCCTCGTCCTTCTTTCCGTATTCCTCGTCCATCCGTGAACGCTCGTCTGCGAGCATCGACTGGATCTCGTCTTCCGACCAGTGCTTCTCGGTGCCGTCGGCGTCGAGGTATCCATCGCGCAGCTCTTCCTCGAGCCCCTCGCAGTGCTGGTCGATGCCGGGCTTGCGCTTTGCCGCCGCCTGCTCGGACAGGAAGCTCTCGAAGGCGGAGCGCTCTTCCTTCGGCGTCGAGAACGCGACGAGCTCGCCGAACCGGGTTCCCTCGTATGCCGTCTCGTAGAACATGCGCTGGTAGTACCTGCACAGGTCGTCGTACTTGCGGTCCTGCTCGTCCTGGCGCTGCCGACGCGCCTTCTCGTCCTTCGCGCGGACGAACTCGATGAACTCGTCCATGAGCGCGCGGATCTCGGGCAAGAGGCCGTCGTAGAACTCCTGCAGCTCGTTGCGGCCGGAAGTGACGGGGGTGCGGC
>CAMZCV010000325.1 GCA_947305035.1 uncultured Coriobacteriales bacterium
TTGAGGTGCTCGGCGCGGGCCTTGTCGTTGTTGCGGTCGCGGATGCGGACGTTCTCGGGGTCGATGATGAGCATCGGGCGGCCGGTCTCGGGGTTGGTGCCGAGGGTGCCGCCGCAGCCGCAGACCGCGCACTCATACGGGAACTCGACGCCGTCCCAGTGGGGATCGCCGGGATAGACGAGGCTGGAGTGGCAGATGGGGCACACGCCGTCGTTGGGGTCGCCGAGCCAGGTGCGCTCCTCGACCGGGGTCTGGATGGCCTTGGCGATGTTCTGGCCCATCTTGTGCGCACGCTCAAGCTGATCGGGGTGCAGCAGGATGTTGGCGGGACGACCGACGCGCTGGGCCATCATGCGGTCGACAACGGTGAGCGACATGGTGAACATAGAGGCCTGGAGGCTCTCGAGGGCGAGCGTCTGCCAGTCATGCATGGAGCCGCCCACGGCGATGAGGCCGGCAACGGTGTGCGGGTTGTGGTCCACGACGCCGATCTCCAGCAGGAAGGAGAGCTCGTGGGCGAGGAAGCGCTGGCAGAAACGGGTATACATGGAGCTGGGCATGAGGTCGTAGGTGGGCACCGAGAAGATGACGCCGTCGCAGGTGTGGAGCTCGGCGACGAGGGCCTCGACGTCGTCCTTCTCCTTGAGGACGCAGCCGCGGTACTTCTTGGTGGGATCCATTGCAATCTCGCCCATCTGCATGGTGCAGGCCTCGCAACCGGTGCAGGGCAGGATGTTGAAGTCGAACAGGTTGATCATCTCAACTTCGGCGCCCATCTCCTGAGCACCGAGCAGGGCCTCCTTGGCAAGGATTTCGCCGTTGCCGTTCTTACGACCCGCGCAGACTGCCATGACCTTCATGCGTGTCTCCTCTCCTATTGGATGTATGCACAGCCCGCCTTTTGCGGACATTGCTTCACGGTTAAATGGTACGAAGCTGCATAAGATTGAGATACGTTTGCATATCCGAACCTTTACCGAATCGCGCGGGAAAGCGTTGTCCGTTTACACAAAAGGGACCCGCTCGAAGCGGGCCCCTCGTGAGACGCCTTGGTTATAGGCGTGAACGGCTTAGCGATGGATGTACTCGCCAGCCTGGTAGCGCGGCGGAATGACGGGGATCTCGATCCAGCTGTCGTACTGGCCGCCGGTGTGGATGACGTGCGTGCCCTTGGCCTCTTCGTCCCAAGCGAGCGGCTCGAACCAACCCTCGCGGATGTAGCGGCCCGCGATCTGGATGCGGAAACGCTCGCCCTTGTGGTACACGCGGGACGTGGGGACGATGGCGATGTCGACGGGGACGACCTCGCCTGCGGAGAGCTTCTGGCTGCTCGTGTTCTTGAGCACCGGACGATGCGGGCGCGTGAGCTTGGTGTCGAGCTCGCGGCGGGACGCACGGCACTTGCCCCATGCGCCGGGATGCGGCTCGTCGAGCGTGATCCAGGGGATCCAGGTGCCGTCGGCCGTGGCCTTCTGGATGTTGATGAAGAGGTCCATGTCGTCCCAGCCCTCGCACTCGAGCCAGAGGTGGAGCGTCATGTGGCCGGTGATCTCGACGTCCTCGGGGAGAACCCACTCGAAGCGGACTTCCTCGTCCACCGGGTTGTACTTGGCGACGCCCTCGGCCTCGACGGGCTCGGTGCCGGCGACGAAGGTCTGGACGTGGTCGGTCTCGACCGACTCGAGCGCGGTGGTGGCGTCAAGATAGAGCTTCTTGTACTCGGTGCGCTTGATGGGCCATGCGGTCTCGGCGCGCTGCTCCTGGTAATCCACGTCGTAGGCGTCCATGACGTCGATACGGACCTTGGGCATCATCTCCCAGCCGTTGTGGATGTCCTTGAGGTAGCGGTCGTAGAACTTGCGCAGCTCGTCGAGGTTGTAGGGGTTGTAGGTGTCGGGCCACTCGAAGTCGCGGTGGGCGCGCAGCCACTTGAAGTGCGAGCGGCAGCGGTTGTAGGCGTTGATGGAGCCCGGCAGGTGGAAGTGCGACCAACCAGCCGTCTGGTACACGGGAAGCTTGACCTTCTTGAAGTCGGGGCGCTTGTCCTCCCAGTACGGGTTCATGTCGGGATACATCTTGGCCATGGCGACCTGGTCGTCCACGCCGTTGGGGCCGGTGACCTGGGCAGCGATGAACTTATTGAACGAGAGCGCGGGAACGCCGCCCTCGAAGAAGCTCTCGCGGTAGAGGTCGGTGGTGGACTCCCAGGGAGCGATGCAGGCGAGGTGCGGGGGCTGCGTGGTTGCGATGCCCCACTGGTGCATGGCGACGCCGGAGTTGCCGGCCATGCCGACCTTGCCGTTGGACCAGGGCTGCTGGGCGACCCACTCGACGAAGTCGTAGCCGTCCTCGCGGTCCTGATGGGTGAACATGTGGACGGAGCCCTCGGAGTGGCCCGCGCCGCGCACGTCGACATTGGCAACGGCATAGCCGTAGTAGCACCAGTACAGCGGGTCGGGCGACTCGAACTTGGCGCACTTGGAGACCGTCTGGGGCGGAACGCCCATGATCTGCCACTCGCTCATGCCGTCGCCCGGGCGCTTGCCGAACCACGACCAGCTCACGATGGTGGGGCACTTCACGTCATCGCCGGCGGGACGGTAGATGTCGGCGTAGATCTTGGT
>CAMZCV010000326.1 GCA_947305035.1 uncultured Coriobacteriales bacterium
GCCCAGACCCTTGAGGCGCTTGAAGGCGTAGGACACCGTGTCGGGCTTCTTGCCGCCCTCCTTGAAGGCATCGGTCTTCTCGAACAGGAGCACGATGCCGGTGAAACTCTGGTCGAACTCATCGATCGGAATCTTCACCTGACCGCGGGCCGGGTCGTTGAGGTAGGCGTACTTGCCCTTGAAACCGTCGAGCACGACGAAGTGGTTGAAGTTCCAGAAGATGATGCAGGGGAACGTGCCCTTGTTGCGGAGCGCCTCCGTGGAAAACGTCATGCCCTTTGCGGCGAGCCCGTAGCTGCGGGCAGCCTTGAGGATGTTGGACGCCTTGGAGCCATTGCGCGACACACCGCAATCGGCGCGGACGATCTCGAGCGGAACCCAGCGCCCGTAGTAGGCGAGGATCATGGTGAGACAGGCGGCGCCGCATTCCAGCGCCTCCATCTGCATGACCTGGGGGACTTTTACGACCTTTGCCACGCGGCGCCACCTACTCACCGAGGATGAGCGAGATGGGGGAGACGAGCTCGGTTGTGATGCCAACCAAAACGGGGACTCCCTCGGGTATCTCCGAGGCATCTCCCTCGAAGGTCACCACGTAGGCCCAGCTGTTGCTGCCCATCAGCACGGCAGACAGGTAGTCGCTCTGCAGGAACGCATTGGCCTCATCGCGCGAGAGGGGAACCTCGCTGATAGCAGAGACCGTCATGGAGCTTCCGGAGACAGTTGCGGGGTCGCCCACGTGCACCCTGGCGGCATCATCGCCCGAGAGCAGGCACACAACCTGCCCGTCGACGCTGGCGCCGGTGGCGGAGACGCTGGTAGTGACCGAACCGAAGACACCCCAGGCGAGAAGCCCCACCAAGAGGGCGGCGCACGCGGCGAGGATAATCCAGACGCTGGGGTTGGTTACGCGGACGTATTTGTCGAGGTCATCGGGGCTGCGCAGCTTATCCGCGGCGCGCTGGTTGAAGATGGAGCGGGTTGGTTCCGCCATCACAGGCTCCTCTCCGATGCATCGCGCATCTTGGCGAGCGCCCGGGAGAGCATGGTCGAGACCGTGGAAGGGTTCATATCCAGCTGTTGGGCGATTTCAACGTTGCGAAGTCCATCGCGGTACTTCAGGAGCACGAGCTCGCGCTCATCGTCGTCGAGTACGCTGATGAGCTGCAGCGCAAGCTCGTGGTCGTCCACCGCATCCTCCTCGCTCTGCTCGGCGAAGAGGCGCTCGGGAACCTCCTCGAGGTCCACCGTGGCACGGTTCTTGCGGTAATGGCTTGCCATGCAGTTAAGGGCGATTTTGATGACCCAGGTGGAGAACTTGGCACGTGTGGAATCGAAGGATCCGAAGCTGCGCGCGGCAAGCAAGAAGGCCTCGGCGACAACATCCTCGGCATCATCGCTTGCCATGCGGCTGTGGATGTAGTTGTAGACGAATCCGTAGCTCTCGAGATAGAGCTTGGTGAATTCGCGCTCCTGCTTTTCTCTGGTTTTGCGCATGCAGAATCCGTCTTTCCATAGAGTTTCTCCAACACAAGTATTTTATAGAAAAGACGGTTTCCGCGAAAACAGGAAGCGCATCCGTCCCAAACGGTTGGAGGCGTCGTGCGGACGGTAGGAAGGCCTAGAAAAGGTTGGGATCCACGAGTCGGGGATCGATCTGCATGGGATCGACCTGGGCGGGATCGCCTGCGGCCGCGAGCATGTCGAGCTCATCATCATCGAGGGGGACAGGCTCGAATGAGCAGAGCACGTCGAGGCAGCGCTCCAACAGGTCATCGCGGAACGCGTTGGGGTTATCCGACAGCCCCCGTCGCAGGATGCGCTCGATCTTTCGTTCGTCCATAATCCGCCTCCTTCCATACGTGTCCGATTCTCTCTTGCATGCTTATACGCGTACGGAATCGAGTCCGTCCCAAGAATCTCAAATCTTTTTTCCGCAGTAATGCGCCGCGCTTCGACGGCGCGGCGCAAGGGCTTCCTTTCCGCAGGATGCGTTAGAGGTTGAAGCAGCGCTGGAGCGCATCCGTCTTGCCGAGCACGAGCATCGAGCAGCTCGGGTCGAGCACCGTGGAGGCGGAGATGTTCATGTCGAGATGCCCGTCGCGCTTGAGCGCCATGATATTGACGCCGTACTTGCGTCTGATGTCCAGCGCCTCGATGGTCTTGCCCGCCCAGTTCGCGGGAATCTTGACCTCGAAGACGGAATACCGTTCATCGAGGGGGATGTAGTCGAGGATGTGGTCGGAGCTGTAGCGCACGGCCGTCCAGTTTGCCATCTGCGCTTCGGGATAGACCACCTGGTCGGCTCCGTTGCGCAACAGGAGCCTCTTCTGCACGTCGCTCTCGGCGCGCGCAACCACGAGCTTGGCACCCATGTCCTTCAGCTGCGACGTGGTCTCGATGGAGCTCTGGAAATCATGGGCGATAGCCACGATGCACACGTCGTAGTTGCTCACGCCGAGTGTGGCGAGCAGGTCCGGGTCGGAGCTGTCGCCGATCTGGGCATTGGTGACGATGGGGAGGATGCTCTCGACGCGCTCCTCGCTCCGGTCTATTGCCATGATCTCATGATTAAAGTCGTTTAGTTTCATAGCCATATGCCT
>CAMZCV010000327.1 GCA_947305035.1 uncultured Coriobacteriales bacterium
GTTTGCTGACAGGAAATCCGCCCAAAGGGGCGGGTTTCCTGTCAGCAAACCTGTCCCTTTGACAGAAAACTAGCGGGTTGATGGACCGATCATGAGGCGGATGATCTCCTCGTCGGTTTGGCGCATTCCGTCGCGCGCAAGCCTGCCCACCGCCTCGATGGTATTCTCCACGCCCTTGACCACGATGCCGTCACCGCCGAAGAACTCCTCGCCGCGCACCTGCATCTGCCAGCCCAGAAGACCCGCTTCCACAGCGGAGGCGATCTTTGCGGCGCAGCTGGGCTTTGCGCCATCGCAGATCATGCCCGAGTTGATGGCGAGGGCGTTGACCACGGTGTGTGCGATCTCGTCGGCCTTCCCACCGTGGAGATAGCAGATGCCGGCACCCGCGCCGCACCCGGCGCTCGTGGCACCGCAGTATGCGGACAGGCGTCCGATGCCGGTCTTGAGATGGATGGTGGTGAGGTTGGATACCACGAGCGCGCGCAGAAGCAGCTCGTGGGAGGCCCCCATCTCGCGCGCGAATACGATGACGGGAAGCGAGGCGGTGATGCCCTGGTTGCCGCTGCCCGAATTGATGACCACGGGGAGCTCGCAGCCGCTCATGCGCGCATCGGAGCCTGCTGCCGCAGCAGCCTTGGCACGGTTCTGCACGCTGTTACCGTATGCATCGAGGAGCACCCTCCCGATACCCGCTCCCCAATGCTGGGCGATACCCGCCTCGGAGATGGCGGTATTGCAGGAGATCTGCCGCTCGAGCACCTCGGCAACATCGTCAAGGTTGACGGAATCCGCATATTCCACGATGCCCTCGATGGAGAGCACGCCGCGGTCGGCGCCCCCATCGTCTTCAGCCGGGTCCACAGGCCGCTCAGCCAGAACCTCTCCATCCAGCTCGATATGTACCACGTTGGTATGGGACCCCGCGATGCGCACGTACGCGCTGTGCCCCTCCGCGGCCACCCGTATGCCGATGTCGAGCACGGGCTCCCCGCTGGTCGGCTCGAGCGAGAATGCCGTACTCGCAAGATAATCCCTGATCTTAGGCAGATCGTCGGGGCGGATTCCAGCCAGCACCTCGAGCTCAGCGCCCGCATCCCCCGCGACGATGCCCGCGGATGCGGACGCACGGATACCCTTGAGCCCTCCTGTGTGCGGCACGATGACGCTCTTGACGTTCTTGATGATGTTGGGACTCACGGAGAGATCGACCGATGCGGGGAAGCGCCCGAGCGTCTTGCGTGCCAGCGCCGCCGCATAGGCGATGGCGATGGGTTCCGTGCACCCCATGGCGCAGACGAGCTCCTCACGCAGGATCTGCGTGTACGTCTCCATCAAAGCGCGCTGCATGGCGACGCCCTAGAGCTGCACGAGGTTGTCGCCGTAGATGTCCATCATGTAGACGTTGCCATCATCCTTGTTGGTGAAGAAGATATAGCCCTCCACCACGCTGATGTTGTCCACTTCGAAGTCGGTGAGCACGTTGCCGCCGGACACGCCCAGCTCGGAGCGGTACAGGTAGAGCGAATCGTGCGAGGACTCTCCCACGAAGCCATAGGGGCTGATGACCGGGTCGTAGAGGCCCATCACGGCGACCTTGTGATCCTCGAGCGTCTCGGCGTTGAGCAGGTGCATGTTATGGTCGTCCAGATCGTTGTAGAAGATCCAACCGTCGACCACCGTGACGGAGTCCACATGGCTTGTGGTGAGCTTCTCCGCCTCGCTGCCGTCGAGGTTGGCGCGGTAGAGGTGGCGTCCATCCTCATCGTTTGCCCAGTACATCTTGCCGTTCCAGAGCGTGAGGTAGTAGAGGCCGTCGATGTCGCCCTCGCAACGCATGTCGGTTCCGTCGAGCGCGATGCTGTAGAGCTTGAGGCTGTCCAGCGAGTTCTTGAAGTAGATGCGACCGTCGACGATCATCATGTCCTGGAAGATGCCGCTGTAGAGGGTGGTGTTCCTGGTGCCCTCGGTTGTCATGCGGTTGATATTCTCCGGACGGCCCGTGGAACCGATAGCGGCGTAGTAGATATAGCCGTCGATCACGCCGATAGAGCAGCAGTCCACGTCGGTGAGCTGGGTTCTCTCGGAGCCGTCAAGGCGCATCTTGTACATGGCACCGCCGCTGCAGAAGTAGAACCACTCGCCGTCGGAGGCTGCGATGGCACCGTTCTGGTAGTTGCCCTGGTAGTTGCCCTGGGCACCGGTATTGGCAGGGTCTGCAATCTCGGCGCTGCCGTTTGTGGGGATGGCGATGCTCTCGATGGGAGTGGAAGCCGCGCCGCCCTCATCGGGCTCGGGCTCCGGCTCGGGACTGGTCTCGGTTCCAGAGCCGGAAGGCTCGACCGCCTGGGTATCCTGCCCGCCTGTTCCCGCGTTGCCCGAACCGCCTATCAGCTTGGGCAGGAAGATAACCCCCACGATGGCGAGCACCGCCACCGCAGCGATGACGGGGATCATCCACGCGGGACGCTTCTTCTCGACGACAACCATAGGCGGCATTGCCGCGGGGGCGGACGGCACGGAGACGGGCTCGCCCGTGAGGACCGCCCTCACCTGCGCGTCGAGCTGCTTGATGCTCCGGTCGAGCGGCGTGCTG
>CAMZCV010000328.1 GCA_947305035.1 uncultured Coriobacteriales bacterium
CGGCAAGAAGCTCTCCAAGCGCCACGGCGCCACGAGCGTCGAGGAGTACCGCGACCAGGGCTTCCTCTCCGACGCCTTCGTGAACTACCTCGCGCTGCTGGGCTGGTCGCTCGACGGCGAGACCACCATCATCCCGCGCGACGTGCTCGCGAGCCGCTTCTCGCTCGACCACGTGAGCAAGAACCCCGCCATCATGGATCCCGAGAAGCTCGCCTGGGTGCAGCAGCAGTACATCATGGCCATGACCGACGAGCAGTTCTCCGACGAGGTGCTCATCCCCGAGCTCCACGCCCACGACCTCGAGCCCGTGGGCGAGTGCCTGCACGACGCCGCGTGGTACGACCTGCTCTCCTCGGTCCTGAAGCCGCGCGTCACGCTGCCGAGCGACATCTTCGACCAGGTGCTCTACCTCTACACCGATGATGACGAGCTTGAACTCGACGAGAAGGCCATGGCCAAGTGGCTCGGCAAGGCCGGCGCGGCGGACGCGCTCACGGCTGCGCGTGAGGCGCTCGCGGCGATTCCCGACGACGGTTGGGAGCCCGCCGCCATCGAGGCCGCGCTCCCCGAGGCTCTTGGCATGGGCAAGGGCAAGGTCTTCCAGCCCATCCGCGTCGCCGTGGTGGGCGGCGCAGCATCGCCCGGCATCGGCGAGACGCTCGCGCTCGCGGGCAAGGAGCACGTGCTCGCGCGCATCGACCGCGCCCTCCCCCTCGCCAAGCGTTAAAAAGGGACGGGTACAATTTAACGTTTTCATGCCTGGATCGGGAGGATGACCATGGGAATGTCCGCGTTCGAGGTGCTCGGCCCCATCATGGTGGGCCCGTCGAGCTCGCACACCGCGGGAGCGCTCCGCATCGCGCGCGTCGCCCGCCTGCTGGCGCCGCGTCCGCTCGCACGGGTTGACTTCACCCTGTTCAACTCCTTCTCGCGCACCCATCGTGGCCACGGCACCGACAAGGCGCTCGTGGCGGGCATCCTCGGCCTCGACACCGACGACGAGCGCGTGCGCGACTCGTTCGCGCTGGCGGAGGAAGCCGGCCTCGTCTTCTCGATCGTCGAGGGCGGCGATGACGCCTCGCTCCATCCCAACACCGTGCGCATCTCCATGCATCCCGCTGAGGGACGCCCCGTCGTGGTGGAGGGCGAGTCGCTCGGCGGCGGCCGCATCCGCATCAGCAGCATCGACGGCGTGGGCGTCAACATCAAGGGCGAGCTGCCCACGGTCTTCGTCGCTCACCGCGACAAGCCCGGCGTGCTCGCATCGCTCACCGGGGCGCTCGGAGCGCGCGGGCTCAACATCGCCACCATGCGCACCTTCCGCGCCGAGCGCGGCGGGGCTGCCTACACCGTGTTCGAGGCGGACGAGCAGATCCCCGACGACCTGATTGACGAGGTGCGCGGCATCGCCCACGTCACCTTCGCGTCGGCCGTGAACGTCGCCGGTGCATCGCAACAGGAAGTGAGCGACGTGACCCTCTCGTTCTCGAGCGGAGCACGCCTTGCGGAGCTCTGCCAGGAGCATGGATGCAGCATCGGATCCCTCATGCGCGCGGCCGAAGCAGAGCGCTGCGGCGACGAGAGCCTCGCGGACGCGCGGATGGACCGCGTGCTCGCGCTCATGCACGAGGAGGTCTGCGAGACCCTGAGCTTCCCGCGTCCCTCGCTCGGCGGATTCCTCAACGGGCAGGCAGCGGCGGTCGCACGTTCCACGGCGCCACTCGCGTACTCGCTCATGGGCGGGACGCTCACCAGTGCCGTGGCTTACGCCATGGCAGTCCTCGAGCGGAGCGCATCGATGGGCGTCATCGTGGCTGCGCCGACGGCGGGATCTGCCGGCGTGGTGCCCGGCGCGGTGCTCGCCTGCGGGGAGGCCATCGACGCCGACAGCGCGGCGCTCTCCCGCGCGCTCTGGAACGCGGCGGCGATCGGCGCGCTCATCTCGGAGAATGCCAGCGTATCGGGTGCCGAGGGCGGCTGCCAGGCGGAGGTCGGAACGGCTGCCGCGATGGCTGCGAGCGCCCTCGTGGAGCTGCTCGGAGGATCCGTGGCGCAGTGCCTCGATGCGGCGTCGATCTGCATCGGCAACCTGTTGGGCCTCGTATGCGACCCCGCGCGCGGCATGGTGGAGTACCCCTGCCAGAACCGCAACGCCATCGGCGTGGCGGCGGCCTTTTCGTCCGCCCAGCTCGCGCTCGCGGGCATCACATGCCCCGTGCCCTTCGACGAGGCCGTGGATGCCATGGCTCGTGTGGGACGTGCGCTTCCCGAGAGCCTGCGCGAGACGGCGCAGGGCGGGCTGGCCGTATGTCCCAGCGTCTGCGAGGGCTGCGGAGGATGCAAGTAAGAGAACGACCTAACGGGCTTCGAACCTAGAGATATCCACACCGAGTCGCTCGGCGATGCGGATGAGCTCGTATCCATCTGCACGCCCGATATCCGCAGCATCCAGCAGCGCCGGGCCGAACCCCGCATAGACGGCCGTCCCGCAATAATCGAGCAGGTAGTCTCTCAGCGCATCGATGGCGATCTCCATCTCGCCCACACCTCTCCGATTGCGAAAACCTGTCAAATAACCTGTCCCTTTGACA
>CAMZCV010000329.1 GCA_947305035.1 uncultured Coriobacteriales bacterium
GAAGGCTGCTACGAAGAAACCAGCGGCGAAGAAAACGGTAGCAAAGGCGGAGCCGAAGCCCGAGCCTGAGCCAAAGCCCGAACCCGAGCCCGCACCGGCACCAGAGCCGAAGCCCGAGCCGAAGCCCGAGCCCAAATCAGAGCCGAAGCCCGAGCCGAAGCCTGAGCCAGAGCCAGAGCCGGCACCCGAGCCTCAGCCTGAACCTGCACCTGAACCCGAGCCGGAGCCTCAGCCCGAGCCTGAGGTTACGGAAGCCATTGAACCTGTGATGGAGGAGATTGCAGAGGCTTTAGTTGAGGAGCAGAAACAGCAGTCCGAATACGCGGGTATCGGTGGCGTGTTGATCGCTGCAGCTGAGTGCGCTCCGCTCGTGAAGGTGGGCGGCCTGGCTGATGTCGTGGGCGCTCTTCCGAAATACTTGAAGAAGCTCGGCATCGATGCACGCATCATCATGCCGTTCCATCGACAGATCAAGGAAAAGTACTTCGGCCAGACGCAGCACATGTGTGATTTCCAGGCGAGCCTCGGCTGGCGTTCGCAGTATGTCGGCCTCGAGAAGCTTGAGCTCGACGGAACGATTTATTACTTCATCGACAACGAGTTCTACTTTGGTGGCCCCATCTATTGCGGCGGCGAGTTCGAAGGCGAGCAGTATGCGTTCTTCACCCGCGCGGTCATGGACGCCATCCCGCAGCTCGATTTCGATGTGCGCATCCTGCATTGCAATGACTGGCACACAGCTATGATGCCGTTGCTCGCCAAGACCCAATACCAGGGTGGCATGCAGGCAGGGCTTCGCACGGTGCTGACCATTCACAACCTATTCTTCCAGGGTCAGTTCAGCCATGAGTTCGACCGCGATTTGCTGCGCGTCGACGACTCGTTGGCAACTCCCCAGTTCATCGAGCACTACGGTTGCGACAATATGTTGAAAGCCGGCATCGTGTTCGCCGACAAGGTGACGACTGTCAGTCCTACCTATTCTCAGGAAATTTGCGGTCCCGATCTGGGCGAGAGCCTCGACGGCGTGCTGCGCACGCGCGGCGGCGACCTGTGGGGCATCCTCAACGGCATCGATGTTGATGTGTGGGATCCTCAGACCGACCCCGCGTTGCCGCAGCTTTATTCCACGAAGAGCCTGTGGCGCAAGGAAAAGAACCGCGAGGCGCTGCTCGAGGAGCTCGGGCTTGCGCCGGTTGGCGAATACACCCCCGTCATCGCGATGGTGGGGCGCTTGACGCCGCAGAAGGGTATCGACCTGGTCAAGTGCGTGCTCGACGACATCATGGCCGAGGATGTGCGCATGATCATCTTGGGTTCCGGCGACGCCGAGTACGAGGACTTCCTGCGCGATGCGGAGAACCGCTACAAGGGCCGTCTGTGCTCATACATCGGTTACAACGGCGAGCTGTCGCATCGCATCTACGCAGGTGCTGACCTCTTCCTCATGCCGTCGCTGTTCGAGCCGTGCGGCATTTCGCAGATGATTTCGATGCGTTACGGCACGCTGCCCATCGTGCGCGAGACTGGTGGCCTGAAAGACACCGTCGTCCCGTACAACGAGTTCACGGGCGAGGGCACTGGCTTCTCGTTTGCCAACTACAATGCTCACGAGATGCTCGGCGTCATCCGTTACGCTCTGAGCGTTTGGCGCAACCCCGAGGCACGCAAACGCCTCATGACGCAAGCCATGGAAGCCGATTTCAGCTTCGACCGTTGCGCGCGCACCTACGCCGAGCTGTACAAGACGCTCTAGGCGCTTATCAATTTGCATCGGAAAGGGATTCCTTTCCGATGCAAATCTTCAGGACTGCCTGGCGTGCAAGTCAGGCTAAAGGCATGTGTCGAAAGGGACATCCCTTTTCGACGTAAAGCCTGACAGCGGGGTTTTTGTTGTCAGGTTTTCAATCGATTGAAAGATAGGTTTATGGCTAAAAAGACAACAGTCGACAAGAAGAAGGTCGCCGAAGTGCGCGAGCGCATCGAGAAGCGCGTGCGACGCGAATTCGGCGTGACGGCCGAAGCGGCTGTACTTCCCCAGATTTACCAAGCAGCGGCACTGTGCGTCCGCGATGAGGTCATGGACGTATTCTCAGCCGAGCGTACGCGCTCGCAAACATCAGGCGACAAATGCCTCATCTACCTGTGCGCTGAGTTTCTCATCGGGCGCGCCTTTTCGAACAACCTCGTGAACCTTGGTCTGTATGACACCTATGCTGCAGCGCTTGCGGAGATGGGCTACGATCTCGGTGATGTTGAGGAGCAAGAAGCTGACGCAGGCCTTGGCAATGGCGGTCTCGGCCGTCTGGCGGCCTGCTTTCTCGACAGCCTCTCGACGCTCGGCATGCCGGCCATGGGTTGTGGCATTCGCTATGAGTATGGTTTCTTCCGCCAGGAGATTCACGACGGCAAGCAGGTCGAATCGCCCGACGCTTGGCTCGAAAGCCGTGACGTTTGGTCGGCTGAGCGTGCTGACCGCGTGTTCGAGGTCAAGTTCGGCGGCACGGTCGAAGAGCTCTGGAGCGAAGACGGCAAGTTGAAGGTCGTCCAGCACGGCGCCCACACGGTACTTGCCGAGGCGTGGG
>CAMZCV010000330.1 GCA_947305035.1 uncultured Coriobacteriales bacterium
GAGGCCGAACCAGATGCCTGCGCTCGTATCGAAGTCGGAAGCCTTGATGTCATCGGACTCCGCGAGCTTGTCGTTGGCGTTGGTGTTTCGAGTGTGCGGGTTCCAGCTCGAGGCGGTGGAGGCGTCGCCGTTGCGGTCGCATACCAGCACGTGCGCCTCACCGGTCTCGGTGTTGGTGATCAGGAACGCGGCTTGGATGGCGGAGTTGGTGTCGTCGGCCTTCTTGGAGAGCTCCATGTCGTTTCGGACCACCTGGTCGGAGAATACGAGCTCCGCCCCTTGCGCATCGGCTTCGACGACGGCGCCGTCCTCCCTGATCTGGAAGGTGCGGGCCTTGCCGTCGGTCAAGAGGTAGCTCCCGTTGGTGGCCGTCTCCCGGATGGTGTAGGTGCCGTAGGGCAGCATGTCGGCGGGCGTCTCGGCGACGTAGGCTCCGAGCTCGTCGTTCCAGGCCGTCTCGATCATGGCTGCGACCGCGCCGACTTCGACGGGCCCGCCTCCCACCATGACCGCGTTCTCGGATTCGTTCACAATCGTGAACTCGATGCCCGAAAGGCAGGCGCCCTCGGCGGAGTTGTGGTCCTTGCCGCCTACGGCCTCGGACTTGCCGAGCTCCAAATCGTCCTTCTCGATGCGCACGCCGCCTCGGATGACGTCGTCGGCGAGCGCCTCGGCGTCCGCCGTCAGGTCGGCCACGTCGCCGTCGTCCTCAATCGAGAACTCCTGGGACCAGCCTGCGCTGAGAAGGTAGCCTTCGGGCGCTGCCGCCTCGTACACCTCGTAGCTGCCATAGGGCAGGCAATTGCGGCACGAGGCGACGTAGGTGTCAGAGCCCTCGTCGTATTCCACGGTGATGCTCTTGCAGACCTCGCCCTTGGCGAAGGTCCCGCCATCAATCGCGACGGGGTTCTCGTTGAGGTTCACGATGTCGAGCACCGCGCCCGCCAGCGTCGCGTCGCCCTGCGGGACGTCGCCCGTCTCTGCATCGACTTTGCGCACGTCGACGCCACCTCTCATGACGCTGTCGGGGGACTCGGGGGTGTTGAACGTGTAGACGCTCTCGCCCATGGCGCCGTCATCGGTTATCTGGACGCAGAACTTCTTGGGCTCGTTGCCTGCGCCGTCGTCGAGGACGTAGCCTTCCGGGGCCTTCGTCTCCTGGATCACGACGGTGCCCAAGGGCAGCGTCGGCGTCGTCCCGTCCGATTGGCGGTAGAACTCGGAGCCGCCGACCTTGTAGCCGTCGGCCAGGTAGCAGGAGCCGTCGGCATCCGTCCTGAGCACCCAGGTGCGCTCTGCCGCGCCGGAGGCTTCGGCGTCGTCGGCGGTGGCGTAGTGGCCCTTGTAGAAGGCCACGGTGAACTCGGCGCCCTCGAGGCTCGCAGCGCCCTGCGACTGGCCGCCGAGGTCCGCGTCGGCCTTCGCAATGAGCATGCCGACAGGGTCGGATTTCGCAACCTCGCTCACGGTGCCGCCGTTGACGGCCGCGGTCTGGCCAGCAGACACCGTCACGGGGTAGGCGTTCCCGTCGAGGGCGTATCCAGGCGACGGCGAGATCTCCTTCACCCAGTACTCACCGCTTCTGAGATGGTCTGCGCGCGCGTAGCCGCCGTCATCGGTCGTCATCGATGCGGCGAGATCCGTGCAGGCCTCGTCCGAGTAGACGCCGTACACGGCGCCCGCAAGCGAGTAGCATGCGTTGCCGTCGGTCAGCTGGACCGAAGCGGAGGTCTTGGTGAGCTCGACCGCGCCCAGCTCGGTGACGCGCGGGATGACGCACACGTTCTGCGAGCTCGAGCTGTGCCATTCGGTGCCCCACGCCTCGAAGTTGCCCTTGTTCTGCTCGTAGTAGGCCCTCGCCCCTGCGTACACGTCCCAGAAGTCCGACGGGTCGGGCGAGACGTAGGCGTCCATGTAGCCGGCGTTGTACTCGCACGAGACCATGTACTGCAGGTAGCCGTAGTGGGTCGCGTAGCCCCACCACGGATACGCTTCGCTCAGGTAGCGGTCGTAGAGGCCTATGCGCATGGCCATGTCCGCGCTCATCCCCTCGGACCAATACCAGGCACCGTCGACGACCGTCGTCGTCACGTCGATGCACATGGCGATCTCGCCGTCGATGTACATGATGTTGTCGGCCCAGGAGTTTCCGGTGTTGCTGTCGTACTGCCGGAAGTCAAGCTGCTCGCCCGAGACGTAGATTGAGGCCTCGGCGGCGTACGCGTTGCCCGGCTTGGCCATCCATGCCAACCCCGGTATCGCGATGAGCAGGGCGAGCAGGATCCTCATCACCTTGCCCCCAGCGGTGGAAATCGCTTTCGTCTTCATGCCGAACACCCCCTAGCGGGCCTCATGGGATAAAGGGCGCGCTGCCGCCCCCTCGCGGGCGATCGACTCCGAGGCCTCGCGAGCGTGCTGCGCCCGCTCGTCGAGGCCGATGCCGTGCTCCTCGGCGTAGCGTCTGCGCGACTCCGCCAGCGCGTCCTTGATCTGCTTCGGCGAGACGACGAATGTGTCCTTCTCGCGCTTGCCGTCCTCGCCGATGACGGGATTGCCCTCTGGGTCGAGCACGCTCTTCTGC
>CAMZCV010000331.1 GCA_947305035.1 uncultured Coriobacteriales bacterium
GATGGCGACATCGGCAAGGCCATCGAGGAGTGCCTCAACACGGCGCTTGCCATGCGCGACGCCGACCCCGAGCACGTGTGGGTGCCCCAGCAGTTCGATAACCCCGACAATCCCGCGGCCCACATCCTCGAGACGGGCGCGCGCATCCTGTTTGATGTTGACGGCCCCATCGATGGCTTCTGCAGCGGCTTCGGCACCGGCGGCACGCTCTCGGGTGTGGGCCGCGTGCTGCGCACCGCCAATCCCGACATGCAGATCTGGGCGGTCGAGCCCGAGGAGGCCGCAATCCTCTCGGGAGGCATGATCGGCACGCACATCCAGATGGGCATCGGCGACGGCGTCATCCCCAAGAACCTCGACCGAGCCGTATACGATCGCGTGGTTATCGTCACCGACGAGGAGGCCCTCACCACTGCCCGCCGCCTCGCCCGCGAAGAGGGCCTCATGTGCGGCATCTCGAGCGGTACCAACGTTACAGCCGCGCTGCGCATGGCGCGCGAGCTGGGCGAGGGCAAGCGCGTGGTCACGATTCTTCCCGATACCGCCGAGCGCTACTTCTCCACGCCGCTCTTCGAGGACTGACGATGGATCTTGCCGCTCGCAAGCTTGTGGTATTCGATTGGGATGGCACGCTGTGCGATTCGATGCAGGGCATCATCGCCACTGCGCGTTCGGTGCTCTTGGAGTGGGGAATTGGCGAGGAGGACCTCGGTGACCTCACGCGTCTCGTGGGACCGCCTTTCCCGCAGGCATACAGCTGGGTCTACGGCCTCTCGGAGGAGGATGCCGCCGAGGTGACGCGCCGCTACCGTGCGCGCTACGAGGAGGGCGAGGGAGCGGGTTGGCCCCTGTTCGAGGGAATCCCCGGCATGCTCGATGCGCTCCACGCAAACGGCAAGCTCGTGGCTATTGCCAGCTCCAAGCGTCATGATCTCGTGATGAGGCAGGTGCGCGACAACGGCCTCGCGGACGTGCTCGATGCCGTTTGCGGAAAGCTCGCCGATACGGGTGATTCCAAGGAGGCTGCCATTCTGCGTGCGGTGGAGCAGGCTGGTTGCTCGGTCGACGACACCGTGATGGTGGGGGACCGGAACCTCGATGTTGAGGCGGCACGTCACGTGGGCATCCCCTGCGTGGGGGTGCTCTGGGGAGGTACTGCCCCGCGGGAGGAGCTCGAGGATGCGGATGCGGCTGCTATCGCCGAAACGGTTGTCCAGCTCGAATCGATCCTTATCGGTTGAGGTCGCCTAACCGACCAGAACCGAAGGAACCAACCTCGGAAAGACCATCTCCATACGTTTGTGGTCACATTACTGACCAGAACCGTCGGGAAAAGTTGGAGAAGGAGACCGCCCCCGAAAGCATGCGGCTGGGCGTGGTAAAGTTTAACTGTATGTGTACGCATCTCATCCTTGGGAGGAACGCGATGGCGCAAGATCTTGCCGCAGTGGCAAAGCAAATCCGTAGGGACATCATCGAGGAGACCGCGGCTGCGGGTTCGGGCCACCCCGGCGGCTCGCTTTCCAGCGCAGAAATCCTCACCGTGCTTTACTTCGACAAGATGAACATCGACCCCGCGAATCCGCACTGGGCCGACCGCGACCGCTTCGTGCTCTCCAAGGGCCATGCCGCGCCTGTGCTCTACGCCGCCCTTGCCGAGCGCGGCTTCTTCCCGCGCGAGGACCTCAAGACCCTGCGCGATATCCACTCCCACCTGCAGGGCCATCCCAACATGAACGACACCCCCGGCGTCGACATGTCCACCGGCTCCCTGGGCCAGGGTCTCTCCGTTGCAAACGGCATGGCGCTCGCCGGCCGCCTCGACGGCAAGGATTATTGGGTCTACGTCGTCCTCGGCGACGGCGAGATCCAGGAGGGCCAGGTTTGGGAGGCGGCCATGAGCTCCGCCCACTACAAGCTCGACCACGTCATCGCGTTCGTGGACCACAACAAGCTCCAGATCGACGGTCCCAACGACAAGGTCATGACCGTCAATCCCGTCGACGAGAAGTTCGCCGCCTTCGGCTGGCACGTCCAGGTAATCGACGGCAACGACCTCGATGCCGTCTCCGCAGCCATCGACGCCGCCAAGGCCGAGACCGGCCGCCCGTCGGTCATCGTGTGCGAGACCCTCAAGGGCAAGGGCGTCTCCTTCATGGAGAACCAGGTTGGCTGGCACGGCAAGGCTCCCAACGCCGAGCAGGCCGCAGAGGCCCTTGCAGAGCTCTCCGCCGAGTAACCCACCGCGAACCCACGACATCCAAGGAGCGTGTGATATGAATTCCGCAACCCGCGTAGCCTACGGACAGGCCCTCGTCGAGCTGGCTGAGAAGAACCTCGACGTGGTCGTCCTCGACGCCGACCTCGGCGCCGCCACCAACACCAACAAGTTCGGCGCCGCCTTCCCCGAGCGCTACTTCGACATGGGCATCTCCGAGGCCGACATGATGGCCACCGCAGCCGGCCTCGCCGCCTCCGGCAAGATTCCCTTTGCCTCCACCTTCGCCGTCTTCGCGGCCGGCCGCGCCTTCGACCAGGTGCGCAACTCCATCGCCTATCCCAAGCTGAACGTCAA
>CAMZCV010000332.1 GCA_947305035.1 uncultured Coriobacteriales bacterium
AGCCCGGCCCGTAGTTGAGCGTAGCGAGCTCCTCGAAGCCGGCCGGCACGTCGTCGCCCATGAGCCTCACGATCGCCCCCAGCGCGTCCCCGTCCAGCGCGATCATGCGACGACACCTCCCCTGCCCAGCATCAGCGAGTTCTCGAGGCGGTGGCTGGGACCCGCGTACTCGACCAGGCGGCCGTGGTGCACCACTCGGTCGACGATGGCCTGCGCCAGCTTGTCGTCCGCGAAGACGGTGCCCCACTTGGAGAACTCGATGTTGGTGGTGAATATGATCGCGCGGCGCTCGTAGCTCTCGGAGATGACCTGATAGAGCAGGCGCGCCCCGTCCACGTCGAAGGGCACGTACCCGAACTCGTCCAGCACCAGGAGCCTCGAGCGCGATATGTCGCCCAGCGTCTTGGCGAGGGTCCCGTCGCGCTTGGCGTTGCCGAGCTCGAGCACCAGCTGGGCCGTCTGCCAGAACCTCACGGGGATGCCGGCTGCCGCGGCGCGCATGGAGAGCGCTATGGCCATGTGCGACTTGCCCCGGCCGGTCTGGCCGAAGAACACGAGGTCCTCGCAGGACCCGATGAAGGCCAGGGACAGCATGTCGTCCCTGCCCCAGCCGTCCGGGAAGCGCACGTGGGCCCAGTCGAAGTCCTCGACCGACTTGTGGACGGGCAGCCTTGCCTGCCTGAGCAGCCTTGCCCGCCTGTTGGCGTCGCGGTGGGCGATCTCGGCCTCTAGCATGGCCCTGCATCCGGCGATCTGGGTCGGGGTCGAGGTCTCCAGGAACTGGTCGATCACGTCGTTCGAGATGTAGAGGGCGCGGGCCGCGGCCCTCGTGGCGGAGAAGACGGCGTCGCGCTCGGCGCTGCTAAGCGGCATCGTGACCACCCCCGTCGAGCACACGCCAGACCTCGTCGTAGGCGCTGAGGTCGACGGGGCTGTCGTAGGTGACCGCCTCGTCCCCCGAGGCCGCCACGGCGGCGGAGAGCTCCACGTTCGCGGCGCTGAGGGATCCCGTGGCCCCGAGGGAGCGTACCATGCCCTCGACGGCCGCGCCGAACCCGCTCCTCTCGGCGGCGTCGCGCAAGACCCTGAGGTCGGCGGAGAGGCCCGCGGCGTCCTCCGCGTCGAGGAACGCCACGAGCTCGTCCGGCAGGGAGTCGCGCACCACCGAGTCGCGCCAGCCGCCAGGACGCATGCACAGCAGCTTGAGCTGCAGGGTCGGGTCGGCGCTGCTGGTGGGCACGGAGCCCCATTCGCGCTCGTAGGTGGCAAGGACCTCCCCGGTCATGGAGTCGACGAATGTGACGTCGAAGGCGCTGAGTCCGACCGTCACCTCGCGTCCGGTCATCGCCGGCCCCACGTTGTAGCGGTGTATGCCGCCGAGCACCACCTCGCCCTGCTTGTTGGCGCGACGCGTCTTCGCCTCCCACCTCACGCAGCTGAACGGGGCTGCCGGGAGGGGAAGCAAGGCCGCGCGGTCGCTCCCGAAGAGCTCGAGCTGGGGCACGCCGAGTCGGTAGTGGCGCTTGTCGGAGAGGTCGAGGCTGTCTCTGAGCAGGCGCTCGTTGAACCCCCTCACGTCGTGGAAGCTCGGCACGGGCACGAACAGGGCACGGCGATGGGCCCCCACCATGTTCTCGCAGTTGCCCTTCTCGTTTCCGGAGTGGGGGTTGGTGAAGCTGTAGTCGAGCCCGTAGTGGGAGGCGAAGAGCTTGAACATCCTGCTGACGCGGATCTCGGCTCCGAAGCGGCGGCCGACCTCCGTGGCGTTGTCGAAGACCGCACGCACGGGGATGCCGCCGACGAACTCGAACACGCTGCGCAGGCCCTGGCACACGCACTCCGAGGTCTCGCCCCAGAAGACCTGCGTGAAGCCGACGTTCGAGTGGGGGAAGCTGACGGTGAGGTACTTGCCGCGGGTGGTGACGCCGCGCACCCTGAAGTCCGCCTCGCCGAAGTCCACCTGGCACTCCCCGGGCAGCCACCTGAGCAACAGGTACCCCGAGGCGTCGCGCTGGTCGCGCTCGAGGGCCATCTGCTCCCTCTTCCAGCGCACGTAGCGCTGCACGGTGGAGTAGCTGCCCTCGTAGTGCTCCTCGTCGCGCAGGCGCACGTAGACCCTGGTCGCGGTGTGGCGCTGCTTGCGCCACTGCTTCGAGTCGGCGATGAGCCATGCGTCGATTGTCTCCCTGAAGCCCTCGAGGGTCGGAAACTGCGGGTCTTGTTTGGGATTTGGCTGCATGGAGAGGTCTTCCATGTCCCGGTACTTGCGCACCGTCGGCTCGGAGACATGCAGCTCTCGCGCAATCTGGGCAACGGATTGGCCCCACCTCGCCCTCTTGCGTATATCCTCTATCTTGTCCACGTCGATCATTCCTTTCTGCCTTTCTCATGTCGGATACAATGGCACCGACAACGTTAAGGCAATCGGGCTGGTCGACGTGGCCATGCTCAAACCCGAAAAACTTTCGTGCTCAAAAGCTAAAGACGCACGTGCTCAAACCCGCAATCACGACGTTAACAAACACATTCGATGCTTCGCAGGCGCAGGTCCGTGGACGTCGAGACCATCTTCG
>CAMZCV010000333.1 GCA_947305035.1 uncultured Coriobacteriales bacterium
AGGCAACTGGGTTTTGACTACGTGTTTGACACCAACTTTGGCGCCGATTTCACCATTATGGAGGAGAGTGCCGAGCTGATTGACCGCTTGAAGCGTAAAATGGCTTGTGACCCCGACGTGAAGCTGCCTATGACAACGTCGTGCTGCCCGGCGTGGTCGGTCATGGCCAAGATGGAGTTCCCCGATTACGCGAAGTGCATCTCGATGGCCCACACGCCCATGGTGCTCACCGCGCGCATGGTGCGCACGCAGCACCCTGATGCCAAGATCGTGTTCGTGGGGCCCTGCTCGGCCAAGAAGCTCGAGGCCATGCGCACATCCATCCGCAGCGAGGTGGATTTCGTGCTCACCTTCGAGGAGATGGCGGGCATGATGGACGCCAAAGATATCGATTACCTGGCGCTCCATGACGACAACAAGAGCGACTTCGCCGTGGCGTCCGCCGACGGCCGCGCCTTTGCCATCGCGGGCGGCGTTGCGAATGCGGTGGTCAACGTCATCCATGAGAAGAACCCGGATTTCGAGGTCAAAACGCAGGGTGCCGAGGGCCTCGACAACTGCCGGCAGATGCTGAAGGATGCCGTGAAGGGGAAGTATCCAGGGTATCTGCTCGAGGGTATGGCCTGCCCGGGCGGATGCATCGCGGGGCCTGGAACGCTCCAGCCCATCAACAAGTCCCGCGCGCAGGTGCGCGCCTATGCCAAGCGTTCGCCGCACAAGGTTGCGGTGGAGAACGAGTTCCGCTCGCTTCTGAAGGAGCTCAAGCGCGAGGGCGATGACTCCTAGCCATATGTGGGCGAATACGAGTCAAGCAAAAAGGGGCAGGCGCGAAGCCTGCCCCTCGTGTTCTGCAATGAAGTGTTGGGTTACTCGCTGATTGATGCGTAGAACGTGGCGTGATCGAACACGTCTTTGATCGTCTCGCCATGGACGAAGGGGAGCGAAAGGAACTCATCAACCGTGGGGACAAGCGGGCTGCAGTCGGTGAAGTGGCCCTTGTGGTTGAGCTTGGAGGTATCCTGAGCGCGCCAAGCCTCGAAGTTGACATCTGTGAGGTAGTAGATGTCATGGCCGACTCGCATAAACACCGAATGGTTGTAATGCAGGTAGTCAGCCAGTTCCTCGTAGCTTATCTCGAGCGCCTCAGTAGCTTTCTTTCCCATGGCAACGTCCTTTCTGGGATGTGCGGCCCATCGTTGAATAAACTATACCGCCCCAGGCGGGCAGAATTTCAGCTCACGGACGATTAGTTTTCGAATTAGCGCTTTTCCGTGGTGGGCGGGAGCGATTCACAGCGAATCCACAAGCGCTACGCAAGAATGCTGGCGAGCAGTTCCTCTGGCGTGTCGACGATCGTCTCCGCGCCGAGCGCCTCCAGCTCCTTCTTGCCGCGGAATCCCCACGAGCAGAGGATGAGATCGCTGCCGCACGATTGCGCGGTGGCGAAGTCTACCTCGGAGTCTCCCACGTAGACCATGTCATCCACAGGGATTCCGAGCTTGCCGAGCACGAACTCGACCATGTCAGGTGCAGGCTTCTTGGCGATGCCCTCC
The DNA here is from genome assembly GCA_947305035.1 of uncultured Coriobacteriales bacterium. GTDB lineage: Bacteria > Actinomycetota > Coriobacteriia > Coriobacteriales > Atopobiaceae > RUG721. Next base: position 1,554 of record CAMZCV010000333.1, read on the forward strand.
CGCTCGCCCAGCGCGATGTCGATCTGCCTGGGGAAGTAATGCTCGACCAGGCCCTGAACGGCGAAGTCCGCCTTGTTCGAGACCAGCGCGCAATGGATGCCCTGCTCATGCAGTGCGTCGAGGAGCTCGGGGATGCCGGGATAGGGGAGCGTGGTGTCGGCCTCGTGGATCGCGTAGGAACGCTTGAAGTCTGCGAAGACCGCGTCGACTGTGGCGCTGTCGGTGTCTGCGGGCACTGCGCGCTCGATGAGCAGGCGGATGCCGTTGCCCACGAAGCGGCGCACCTCATCGATGGTCCGTGCAGGCAGACCATGCGCTGTCAGTGCATCGTTCGTGGAGAACGCAAGGTCTTCGAGGGTATTGAGCAGCGTGCCATCGAGGTCGAATACGACCAGCTTGTAGGCCATGGGTTCCTCCATGCGTGCGAGCGGTTCGTGCCCTCCCATTGTGGCACAGGCGCGCCTGCGATGCCTGCTGGCATGCAAAAGAGCGTTTTCTACTCAAGATGGCGAATTTTCCGCGGTTTGGGAGGCTGGTTTGTCCATCGGAGCCATACAAGGCGGTTTTTGCGATGCTTCTACCAGCGACTCCGACAACCGGGTCTAACCCCGATGAATGAATGGCCCCGGTTTTTCGCGGAAACTTCGCCATCCTGAGCAGAAAACGTCTTCCCACATGCCACACGTTGTTCTCATGAGGCTGTTTCCCTGCTGCTTGGCTAGCCTGCGCGGTGCTACTATGGTTAGGCTGTGCAACGACGTGCCGTCTACGCGGCGTTGCCGTCTGCTGGGGAGCCGCCCGTACCGACACGGGGCGGCAGAGACGAAAGGAGAAGCCATGGCGCTTCATTCCATGCACACGCACTCCTGCGGTGAGCTGCGTGCGGATAACATCGGCCAAACTGTCACGCTTACCGGATGGGTCCGTGCCCGCCGCGACTTCGGCGGCCTCATCTTCATCGACCTGCGCGACCGCGAGGGTCTCACCCAGATCTTCTTCGACCCCGATCTG
>CAMZCV010000334.1 GCA_947305035.1 uncultured Coriobacteriales bacterium
ACGATGTCTCGTTCACCATGTACGCGGGCGAGATCCTGGGCATCGCGGGCATCTCGGGCTGCGGTCAGAAGGAGCTGCTCGAAGCCATCGCCGGCTTGCAACCCATTCTAAAGGGAAAGATCGACTACCTGCATCGCGACGGCAGGGTTGAGAACCTTGTCGGCAAGGATCCGCTGGAGATCGCTGCAATCGGCGTCGCCCTCTCCTTCGTTCCCGAGGACCGTCTGGGCATGGGACTTGTGGCCAGCATGGACCTCGCCGACAACATGATGCTGCGCTCCTTCCGCAACGGACACTCCATATTCACCGACCGCAAGGCGCCCGCGCACCTTGCCGAGAAGGTCGTCGAGGAGCTCGAGGTCAACACGCCGAGCATCCATACCGCCGTGCGCAGGCTCTCGGGCGGCAACGTGCAGAAGGTGCTCGTGGGCCGCGAGATCGCATCGTCACCCAGGGTGCTCCTCTCTGCGTATGCCGTGCGCGGCCTCGACGTGAACTCGTCGTATCTGATCTATGACCTGCTCAACGAGCAGAAGCGCAAGGGTGTCGCCGTGGTGTACGTGGGCGAGGACCTCGACGTGCTGCTCGAGCTCTGCGACCGTATCCTCGTGCTCTGCGGTGGCAAGGTGAGCGGCATCGTCGACGGACGCACCACCACCAAGAACGAGGTTGGACTCATGATGACCAAGCTGGGAGGTGAGGCATAGATGATCCATATCACCAAACGCAAGGAGATGCCCCTGTGGCAATCCACGGCGATCCGTCTCTGCGCCATCGTCATCGCACTCGTGGTCTGCGGTTTCATCACCACCATCACAACGGGCCTCAACCCCATCGACGTGTATGCGACCATGATCAAGGGCGCGTTCGGAACCGCACGTAAAACCTGGACGCTGCTCCAGGAACTTGCCATCCTGCTCTGCGTCTCCGTGGCGCTCACGCCCGCGTTCCGCATGAAGTTCTGGAACCTCGGCGGCGAGGGGCAGATCCTCATCGGCTGCTTCGCGTCCGCTGCCTGCATGATCCTGCTCGGCGACAAGGTTCCCAACGTCCTGCTCATCCTCATCATGCTCGTGACGTCGGTGGTTGCCGGCGCCATCTGGGCCTTCATCCCAGCCTTCTTCAAGGCGCGTTGGAACACGAACGAGACGCTCTTCACCCTCATGATGAACTACGTGGCAACGCAGATCGTCGCCTACTTCGTCATCGTGTGGGAGGTGCCCAAGGGCTCCGGCAACATCGGCATCATCAACCAATCCACCGAAGCAGGCTGGTTCCCGGTGATCGGCGGCCAGAAATACCTGCTCAACGTGATCCTGGTCGCGATCGTCACGGCGGTCATGTACATCTACCTCAACTACAGCAAGCAGGGGTACGAGATCTCCGTCGTGGGCGAGAGCACCAACACGGCCCGCTATGTGGGCATCAAGGTTGACAAGGTCATCCTCCGCACGCTGCTCATCTCCGGCGCCATCTGCGGTTTCGCAGGCCTTCTGCTGGTGGCGGGCACCAACCATACGCTCACCACCACGTTGGCGGGAGGCCGTGGCTTCACGGCGGTCATGGTCGCCTGGCTCGCCAAATTCAACCCGCTGGTGATGATCGCGTCGAGCTTCCTGCTCGTCTTCATGGACAGCGGAGCCGGAGAGATCTCGATGGCGTTCGGCCTCAACCACGCCTTCGGCGACATTCTCACCGGCATCATCCTGTTCTTCATCATCGGATGCGAGTTCTTCATCACCTACAAGGTCAATTTCGCAAAGAAGGAGGGTGAGCTCTGATGTTCGATCTGGTGTCGTTCATTCCCCGCGCCGTCGCCCAGGGCATCCCCCTGCTCTTCGGAAGCACCGGCGAGATCGTTTCCCAGAAGTCGGGCAACCTCAATCTGGGAATCCCCGGCGTCATGTACGTAGGCGGTATCTGCGGCGTCATCGGCTCGTTCCTCTACGAGCACAGCTTCGCCGATCCGTCGATGATCAATCCTGTGCTCGGCGTGGCCATCCCCGTTGGCTGCTGCCTGCTGGGGTCGCTTCTGATGGGCCTGCTCTACTGCTTCCTCACAGTCACCCTGCGCGCCAACCAGAATGTGACCGGCCTTGCGATGACCACCTTCGGTGTGGGCTTCGGCAACTTCTTCGGCGGCTCGCTCATCAAGCTGACGGGCGCCTCCGTTCCCTCCATCGCGCTTTCCGCGACGAGCCGGCTCTTCCGCGTCACGCTTCCCTTCGCGGGCACCACGGGCTGGTTCGGCAAGGTGTTCCTCTCGTTTGGCTTCCTCGCCTATGTCGCCATCGCGATCGCCTTCGTCGCCTCGTATGTCCTGAACAGGACCAAAGTCGGCCTGCAGCTCCGTGCTGTGGGAGAGAATCCTGCAACTGCAGACGCGGCAGGCATCAACATCACGCGCTACAAGTACGTCGCCACCTGCGTGGGTTGCATGATCGCCGGCCTGGGCGGCCTGTACTACGTGATGGACTACGCCAGCGGCGTGTGGAGCAACAACGCCTTCGGCGACCGCGGCTGGCTGGCCATCGCCCTGGTCATCTTCACCATCTG
>CAMZCV010000335.1 GCA_947305035.1 uncultured Coriobacteriales bacterium
CATGAGCAAGACCTATACCTTCGAGGACCCTTACTTCACGGTCGAGGTTCCGGTGACCACGGCCGTCTGTGCGGTAGCGGCGGTCTGGTGCACCTACCATGCCATTCGCGGCGACTTCCTGACCCCGGCACTGCTGCTGTTCTTCGTGGCAGCCGGCATCTACCAGGTCTGGAACGTCTTGGTATCCGCTGCCTATCCGCATCATGTCATCGTCGATGACGAGTCGATCAGCTTCTGCCTGTACAACCGCTGTGACCGCTATGTCGTCGACGAGATAACCGACCTCCACGTACGTGCCAACGTCCGCAACGGGAGGCTCTTCATCCGCATCAACAACCCCACCATCTTCCGTGGTCGCTACTGGGTGAACACCCAGGACTTCACCGACGGACGCGAGCTCTTCGACTACGTCGTCGACCTCGAGTGCAAGGTCAACCCCGAGGGACTGAGGGCAAAGGCCATGAGGTCCAACGAGGAGTACCTGGCATATCAGGAGAGGAAGCGCCGACTGGAGGAGGGCAACCAGGAGACCATCTCCAACAAGGACAAGAAGAAGAAAGGTGCACGGGCCCGCGAGGCGGCACTCGGCACCAAGGCAGAAAAGGAGTGACCAGCTGATGTTCGAGAACGAGAAGGCTACGATGCTGCGCTATGCGCTGAAGCTCGATCACTACGGGCTGATCGCGCTCTCGGGTGGCAACCTCAGCTGGCGTATGGACGAGAACCACGTCATCGTCACCCCCTCCGGCATGATCTATGACGAGATGGTCCCCGAGGACATGCTCGTCGTCGACATGGACGGCAACATCGTCGAGGGCACCCGCAAGAAGTCCGTCGACACCGAGGGCCTGCTCTACATCTTCAAGCACATGCCCAAGGTCAATGCCGTCATCCACACCCACAGCCCTACGCAACCGGCCTGGGCCTGGTCATGGACGAGCTTCCCTGCAACCTCTCGACCATGGCCAACGGCACCGAGGGCCCCGTCGCGGTCGCCCCGTATGGCGACCCCGGCTCGCTCTCGATGGGCGTCAACGCCTGCGAGGCCATCGGCGACCGCCTTGCCGTCGTGCTCAAGCACCACGGCGTCATCGCCGTGGGCCGCGACCTGCGCCAGGCCCTCTTCGCCTGCGTCTATCTGGAGGAGGCCGCCAAGACCATCTCGGTGGCGCTCTCGACCGGCCTGCACATGGCCGAGATGACGCAGGAGCAGATCGACGAGGCCATCCGCGTCTTCCACCGCTACGGCCAGGTGACCCTGGACGAGCTGGACGCCGCCGAGGCCGCCGCAAAGGCCGAGTAGGGCACCTGCTGCGCGCGGGCATGCCCGTGCGCGCCACCAAATTGTCAATAATTGCGCGGCGACCTGTGCCGCGCTTGAGAAAGGAGAGCGCATGCTAGTCAACCTTCGAGACATCTGCGCCATCGCGGAGCAGAACAACATGGCCATCGGGTCGTTCAACGCCCCGAGCTTCGAGGCCGTGCGTGCCACGCTCGACGCCGCCGAGCAGACCGGCTACCCGGTGATCCTGTCCCACGCCGAGGGTCACGACTCCATGGCGCCGCTCGACAAGATCGGCCCCACCATGGTGGCCCTGGCCGAGCGCTCGAGCGCCCTCGTGTGCGTGCACCTCGACCACTGCGAGAACCTGTCCTACATGCGCCGCGCCCTCGAGATGGGCTTCACCGGCGCCATGTTCGACGGCTCCTACCTGCCCTATGACGAGAACGTCGCCAACTCGCAGCGCGCGGCCGACATGTGCGCCAACTATGACTGCGGCCTTGAGTGCGAGCTTGGCTCCATGGGCGCCCGCGAGGCCGGCGAGCGCGACGAGGGCGGCACCGCCGAGGAGTCCGGTGCCATCTACACCGATCCCGACCAGGCTGCCGCCTTCATCGAGGAGACCGGCCTCGACATCCTGGCCTGCTCGTTTGGCACCGTCCACGGCATCTACAAGGGTGAGCCGCACCTGTCCTTCGACGTCCTGCGCGAGATCCGCGAGCGCGCAAACGTGCCCCTGGTCATGCACGGCGGTTCGGGCGTCTCCGACGATGACTACCACAAGGCCATCGACGCCGGCATCCGCAAGATCAACTACTTCACCTACGGCTCCATGTTCGCCGGCGAGGCCGCCCAGAAGTGCATCGCCGACAAGCGCGCGGACAACCCCGACGCCCTCGTGTACTGGCACAACATGACCATGGCGGCCTACGAGCGCTACCTCGAGGTCACCATCGAGACCATGAAGGTCTTCGCCAACGGCGCCAAGCCCGTCGCATAAGAAAGCACGCCAAACCTCGCCACATTCTCACGTTAGGAGCCACACATGGCAGACATCGCCGAACTCTTCAAGCCCGAGCTGGTCTTCTTTGACATCGAGGCCACTGGCAAGGAGGACTTCTTTAAGCAGCTTGGTGACAAGCTCGACGAGCAGGGCTACATCCAGGACACCTGGTATGACGCCATCGTCACGCGCGAGAAGAACTTCCCCACGGGCCTTCAGGCGCCCGAGATGGGTGTCGCCATCCCGCACACCGACCCC
>CAMZCV010000336.1 GCA_947305035.1 uncultured Coriobacteriales bacterium
TCGTCGCATTACGATCCTCTTGTTGCGAAGCTGGTTGTGCGCGGTCAAGATCGTGCCGAAGCAATTGCACGTGGGAGGCGGGCGCTTGATGAGTTTGTGATAGAGGGCACCCCGACCACCGTTCCGTTTAATCGCAGAGTTCTCGACAATGAGGTATTCTGTGCAGGAGAGGCTACGACTGAATTCATTGAAACCCAGATGGGAGAATTACTATGAGCGATTTGAATATCGAGGGCATGACGATAGCTCCCGGCGTGGTTGAGACGATCATCTCGCTGGCAGCTCGCGATGTCGAAGGCGTGGCCAGCATCGGACCCGCCACAACCAGCGGCATCATGGACCTGATCGGTGGCGGTAGGCCGTCGACCCAGGGTATCGAGGTAACCACCGACGAGAACGACGAGCTGCACGTTTCGATTCGCATGGATGTCAAGAGCGGAAACGTTCTTCCCGACCTGGCTGCCAACGTGCGACGGGCCGTCGTTGATGCAGTTGCCACGCAGGTTGGCGTGAAAGTTGCGGCTGTCGATATCTACATTGACGGCATTCAGTTCGAATACTAGTTTCAGGCGGTACCATGGCGCGTCATAAGGTTCACGAGCGTCGGCTCGCGCGCGAGAGCGCGCTTGCCCTGCTCTATTCAAGTGACATCACCGAGCAAGAGGTCTCCCGAATCGTCGAGTCGGGAGCTTACCCTGCCGACGATGTCGATTTGCCCGAATATGCCGAGGCGCTCATCTTGGGCGTTGCCGAGCATCGCGAGGATATCGATGCCCAGCTGGAGGCGACATCAGAGAACTGGGCGCTCGATCGCATGCCGGTCGTCGACCGTGCAATATTGCGATTGGCAACGTACGAGATGGTTTACGTTGAAGACGTTCCCGTTTCGGTGGCCATTAACGAGGCTGTAGAGCTAGCCAAAGTGTACGGCGGGGAAGATGATTCGTCGCGATTCGTCAACGGCGTGCTCGGCCGCATCGCCCGCTCGCTCGAGCACGATAGCGCGACTGACGCGACCGAGCTCGAGGATGCGCCGTCTTCCGAAGAGGTCCAGGATGAAATCAATGGCTGATAACGGTCATCTTCAAGATTTCGAGGCCATAAAGACGCGTCTCGAAGAAATCGTGGAAGCTGTCAGCGATGAGAGCATCCTGCTCGACGATGCGCTCGATTTGTACGAAGAGGCCGTTGAGCTTGGCATGCGCGTGAGTGACGTGCTTGAAGATGGCATCGAAGTTGACAAAGCGGCTCTTGAGGGCGAAGGCGCAGCCGAGCCGACGCAAGAAGATGAAGGTTCAGACGAGCCTGCGGTATCCCAAGCTGCCAGCGAGTAAAAGCTACTGCCAAGTAAGAATAATGTTATGAGTCGAATTCTCGATAGCATAAACTCCCCGGCTGACCTGAAGCCGCTTTCCGATGACGAGCTCGCGATTCTCGCCGACGAGATACGTGATGAGATCATCTCGACCACCTCGAAGACAGGTGGTCATGTGGCTTCGTCGCTCGGTGCAATCGAGATTATCTTGGCCGTTCATTCGCTCATCGATTCGCCGAAAGACCGTTTCATGTTCGACGTCGGCCACCAGGCGTACGCCCATAAGATTCTCACCGGCAGACGCGATGACTTCAAAACGCTGAGAACCTACGGCGGCATATCGGGTTTCCCCCGTCCTTCCGAGAGCAAATTCGACGTACACCCATCCGGTCATGCATCCGACTCCATCTCCATTGCGCTCGGCTTGGCCAAGGCGCGGCAGCTGCGTGGTTCCGATGAGAAAGTCGTGGTGCTCATAGGGGATGCGTCCCTTGCGGGCGGCATGGCGTTCGAAGCGTTGAATACCATCGGCCAGCTACAGCTTCCCGTTGTCATCATCTTGAACGACAACGAAATGTCCATCTCGCGCAACGTTGGTGCGCTCGTGCGCCACCTCGGCGCGATCCGCTCTTCGGCAAGCTACCGTCAGGCGCGCGATCAGTCGCAGGAACGACTTGAGGCGAGTTCGATTGGCCGTGCGTTCGTCGCATTCGGTCGCAGTGCGAAGGATTCGGTCAAACAGTTCTTCGTGCCTGAGACCATGATGTTCGAGCAGCTGGGCATTTTGTGCACGCCGCCCATCGACGGGCACAACATTCCTGCTATGAAAGACATCCTGCGCACGGCGCTCGACGCCGACGGCCCCGTGCTCATGCATGTGGTGACCAAGAAGGGCGCGGGCTACAAGCCTGCCGAAAAGGACCCGGTGAGCTTCCACGGCATCGGAGCATTCGACCCTGAGACCGGGGCTTGCCCGACGAAGGCGCCAAGCGCTCCGTCGTATACCGAGGTGTTCGGAAAGGCGCTCGTGCGCGAGGCGCGCGTTGACGAGCATGTGGTGGCGATCACTGCCGCCATGCGCACCGGCACTGGCCTTGTCGAGTTCGCGAACGAGTTTCCCGACCGGTTCATCGATGTGGGCATTGCGGAAGAGAACGCCGTGGGCATGGCCGCCGGCCTTGCGCTCGGTGGTCTCAAGCCG
>CAMZCV010000337.1 GCA_947305035.1 uncultured Coriobacteriales bacterium
CTGAGGGGCTACTTCACCTGGCGAACGCGCTATCGCGCCGGCGCCGTGCCCGAGGCGCCGCTGTCGTTCCTCTTCGTGCACGTCTACGAGCTGCTGTGCGGCGCGGGCGTTTCCAACCCCGTGGAGGGGCTCGCCGCGCTCGTCCGGCTCCGCGAGGTCTACGGTGCAAAGCCGGGCAACGAGGCGCTGGCCAACTACCTTGCCGTGTGGATTCCCGACTACATCATCTACCACGGGCTCGACCGTGCCCTGCTCGGGCAGGCCGCAAAGGTGTCGCCTGCCGAGCGCGCCATCTTCGTGATGGACCGCGTGGAGCGCGCGCTGCTCGCTTCTTCTGCGGCGAGCAAGGATTACGCGTCAATGCCCGGCCTGCCTGCGCAGGGCGACTTCACCTGCGCGCTCTCCGCAGCGTCGCGCTATCGCCTCGAGCGCTCGCGGGTGTTCTCCGAGCGGTTCGATGAGCTGGCAGAATGCTGCTGCGCGGTCTTCGCGCGCATGGTTGCGCACTGTTCCAAGCGGCGCAAGCGCGGGTTCTGCGAGGGGTTGTTCGGCGGGGAGGAAACGCTTCCCTACACCATGTTCAACTCGGCGGTGTTCTTCGATCCCGCGCCGCCTTCCAACTGCACGTACGAGCTCGAGACGGGCACGGTGTATGCGTGCGTCTCCGGGCGCTGGTCGCGCCACCGCCCGCACAGCTCCCCAAAGGCAAGCGCCGAGCTGGGCGATATCCTCCACGAGGTCGATCGCGTGCTCCGCGAGCGGCTGGGCGGGTTTCCCGAGCTCAAGCCCCGCGAGGTGCCCAAATACGTGCGCGCCATCGTGGCCGAGGAGGTTGAGCGCTGCCTTGAGCGCCGCGCTGCCGAGGAGGCCGCGCGGGTGCACATCGACCGCTCGGCGCTCAGCGGCATCCGAGCGGCGCACGAGCGCACGCGCGAGGCCCTGCTCGTCGACGAGGAGCGCGAGGATGCACCGGTAGATGTTGCCGAGCCCGCATATGCACCCGCTCCCGGCATCGAGCCCGATGCGGAGTATGAGCTGCCTGATCAGGACGCTTCGCCTGCAGGGCAGTCCGCGCCCGCGGGGCTTTCTGCAGAAGATGCAGCCTACCTGCGCGCGCTGCTCGACGGCGTGCCCGCAGAGGCTCCGGGCGGCATGCCGTCGCTCGCGGTCGACCGCATCAACGAGGCGCTGTTCGACCTTATCGGCGACACCGTGATCGAATTCGACGGAGACGTTCCGCATATCATCGAGGACTACGCAGAGGATGTTAGGGAGGCGCTCGCATGACCGTAGCCGAGAAACCCCAGGTACCCAAGCGCATCGCCACGGTGCTCATGAACTCGCTCAAGGGCGGCGTCGTTCCGCGCGTGGGCCTGCCCTACATCACCGTCGGCCGCGAGGCCGAGGTGGCAGCCCTTCTGCGCGACCTCGAGATCGTGGCCGACGGCGGGGCGTCGTGCCGCTTCGTGGTGGGCAAGTACGGCAGCGGCAAGAGTTTCCTGCTGCAAACCATCCGCAACCACGCCATGGGGCGCAACTTCGTGGTGGCCGACGCGGACCTCTCGCCCGAGCGGCGCCTGCAGGGCACCAAGGGCCAAGGCCTCGCAACCTACCGCGAGCTCATCTCCAACCTCTCCACCAAGACGCGCCCCGAGGGCGGGGCGCTCACCCTCATCCTCGACAGGTGGATCTCCAACATCCAGCAGGAGGTGGCGGCCGCGGGCACGCCTCCCGAGAGCCCTGCGTTCGCGGGTCTTGTCGAGGGGCGAATCCACGCCGTCATCGCCGACGTGCAGGAGCTCGTGCACGGCTTCGACTTCGCGCGGCTCCTCACGCTCTACTTCCGCGCCTACCTCCAGGGCGACGACGAAACCAAGGGGTGCGTGGTCAAGTGGTTCCGCGGCGAGTACCGCACCAAGGCCGAGGCCCGCGCTGAGCTGGGCGTCTCGGTCATCGTCACCGATGACGACTGGTACGACTACATCAAGCTCTTCGCGCGCTTCCTGCGCGGCGCCGGCTACGAGGGGCTCGTGGTGCTCATCGACGAGCTCGTGAACCTCTACAAGATCCCCAACGCCATCTCGCGCCAGTACAACTACGAGAAGATCCTCACCATGTACAACGACACCCTGCAGGGCAAGGCGAAGTATCTCGGCATCATCATGTGCGGCACGCCCCAGTGCATCGAGGATACCCGCCGGGGCGTCTACAGCTACGAGGCGCTGCGCTCCCGCTTACAGGAGGGCCGCTTCGGCCGGGACGAGCTGAAGGACGTGCTGGCCCCGGTCATCCGCCTGGTGCCCCTCACGCCCGAGGAGATGCTCGTCCTGGTCGAGAAGCTCGCCGACATCCACGCCGGCCTCTTCGACTACGAGCGCACCCTCACCGAGGACGACCTCGCGCGCTTCCTCGAGATTGAGCTCTCGCGCGTCGGCGCGGACACCCTCGTCACGCCCCGCGAGGTCATCCGCGACTTCATCGAGATGCTCGACATCATGCTGCAGACGCCCG
>CAMZCV010000338.1 GCA_947305035.1 uncultured Coriobacteriales bacterium
CGAAGTTGGATACGCCGATGATGAGGTAGGCGAGAAGCGTGTAGACGACCGAGATGCCGCCGTTGACCACCAGCATGGTGAGGTAGAGGCGCGGACCGTCGGAGGCGAACTGCGCGAGGTGCATCCTCACGTAAAGGGCCGCGAATGCGACTGCGAGCAGGAACAGGCCGTAGAGGATGTCGACGACGCGCAGGATGGGATACATGGAGTACAGATAGCTGCCCGAATCGCCGTAGGACAGCCCGAGGATGGACTGGATTCCCGAGAAGAGCATGTAGGCGGCAGAGATGTAGAGCAGGGCGGCCGTGAGGGCCTTGTACCACTTCATCTGGAGGCCGGTGGACTCGGCGTACTGCACGCCCTGCTTGTTGTAGCCCGTGAAGAGCTGCCCGATCGGGGAGGGCATCACGAAGGGCTTGAAGGGCGTTGCCAGCACGTTGCCCTTAGGCTGAGCGGGAGCCTGCTGAGCGGTGGGAGCCTGCTGGCCGTATGCGGGAGCCTGCTGGCCATACTCAGGAGCCTGCTGTGCCGTTGAGGCCTGCGGGTAGACGGGTGCGGGGATGGGAGCCGGCGCGGGGGCTGCGGGAGCCTGCTGGTAGGTGGGAGCAGGCTGGACCGGCGTGGGCAGCGGCGCGGGAGCGGCGCCTGCGCCAAGCTGCGCACCGCAGATGGGGCAGAACGTCGAACCGTCGGGAATCTGGTTTCCGCATTGCGAACAGAACATAGGAACCTCCTGCTTCCGGTGGGTTGCTTAACGGATTAAGTATAGCGAACCGCCCCGAGTTCCCTCGGGGCGGAACGGCAATCGGTTCTGCTATTAGCCGCGCTTGCGCTTGCAGGCGGCCTTGAGTTCGTCCACCACGATACGCAGCGCCTTGATGCGCGCGTAGCGCTTGTCGTTGGACTCGAGGATGTACCACGGAGCGAACGCGGTGCTGGTCTTCTGGATCATCTCGTCGATCGCGGCCTCGTACTGGTCCCACTTCTCGCGGTTGCGCCAATCCTCGTCGGTGATCTTCCACTGCTTCTCGGGGGTGTTCTGGCGGTCGGTGAAGCGCTCGAGCTGCGTCTGGTTGTCGATCTGCACCCAGAACTTGATGACGACGGCGCCCCAGTCGACGAGCTCCTTCTCGAACTCGTTGATCTCGTTGAAGGCGCGCTGCCAGTCGTTCTCAGAGCAGAACCCTTCGAGGCGCTCCACCATCACGCGGCCGTACCAGGTGCGGTCGAAGATGGCGATGTGGCCGTCCTTGGGCAGGCGCGTCCAGAAGCGCCACAGGAAGTGCCGGGCCTTCTCGTGGGGCTCGGGGCTCGCGATGGGGTGCACCTGGTAGCCGCGCGGGTCGAGTGCGCCCGTGATGCGCTTGATGTTGCCGCCCTTGCCCGCGGCATCCCAGCCCTCGTAGGCGATGACCACGGGGATCTTGCGGCGGTAGATCTCATAGTGGAGCTCGCGCAGCTCCGCCTGGAGACGGTCGAGCTCGCTCTTGTAGGCCTCGTCGCTCGCCATGACCTTGTCTTCGAGCGAGATATCTGCAAGCTTGGGGGTGGGCTCGAGCGGGAACACGTTCTGCAGGATGGGACGGGCGAGCGCGCTGTTCTTGAGCGCCGTGTCGATGGCCTGGTTGAGGAACTGCAGCACCTGCAGCTCAGCCCATTTCTGATCCTCCGTGTCGATGATGTACCACGGAGCGGAGGGGTTGCTCGTGTCCTCGAGATAGCGGTCGTAGGTGTCGAGGAACTTGCCGTAGTGCTCGTTCTCGTAGAGGTCGTCATCGTTCACGCGCCAGCGGGTGTTCTTGTCGGCGAGCAGCGCCTTCAAGCGCTTGCTCTGGGTCTTCTTGTCGATGTGGCAGAAGAACTTCACCACAAGGTAGCCGTTGTCGGTGAGCGAGCGCTCGGTGGTGGTGATGCTGCGCATGGGATGGCGGTACTCTTCGTTGTCGAGCTTGCCGGCGACCAGGCGGTCGGTGATCTCCTCCATCCAGAACGTGTCGAAGAACGCGAACTGCCCGGACTCGGGGATCTCCTTCATGTAGCGGTAGAGGAAGGGGAAGCGCTTCTCTTCGGATGTGGGCGCCTTCATGGTCCTCACGTAGAAGAAACGTGGGTCGATGTTCTTGATGATGCGGCCGATGAGGGTGCCCTTGCCCGATGAGCCCCAGCCCTCGAACACGACCATAACGGGGAGCTTCGCCTCCTTGATTTTCATCTGCCAGCCGGCGAGACGTTCACGCTCGGCGGTGAGCTCTGCTTTGAGCTGGTCTTTCTCAGGTTGCGTTGCCTTGACGAAGTCTTTGAGCATGGGGTCCTCCCTCTATAGCCTGACGGGGAAAGCATACGGCGATGTGTTGAAGGCATACGCGCGGAAATGATGCAAACGCCCAATCGGTTGGAGGATGGCGCCGAGCGGGGCGGCGATACGGAAAACGGGCGCCCCCGTTGCCGGAGGCGCCCGAAAACCTGTCAGTAAACCTGTCCCTTTGACAGGAAAAACCTGTCAGCAAA
>CAMZCV010000339.1 GCA_947305035.1 uncultured Coriobacteriales bacterium
CAGACCGAATTTACCGTACCGGACGGCGTGGAGACCATCGCGCCGTATGCCTTCGCCTTCGCGCTCTGCATGTCCATCCTGGTGTTCGCGCTGGCCTGATAGCCCGAACGGCGCTGAGGCATGCCGCAGGTGCCGATGCGCTAGAATAGCAGCGTATGTGCGCGAACACCCACCCCGTGATTCGGAGGAGCCATGTTCCAGCCCGTGACCATCTTCGGCTTCACCCTGCCGATCATCAGCGTCGTCCTGATCGTCGCAGCCATCGCCTTCCTCGTCATCGTGCAGGTCTCGCGCACCGTTGTCTTCAACAAGCTGCAGAACCTCTTCGAGAGCAAGCTCTACGACGAGTTCCTCCAAACCGTCGACGAGCCCCTCTCCAAGTTCTTCGTGCCCTCGTACAACCGCGAGTACCTGCGCCTGAACGCACACATGGCCATGGGCAACGCCGAGAAGGCCAAGCGGTCGTTCGACCAGCTCCTCACCATGAGGTCCACGCGCACGCAACGCGATGACCTGCTCTTCAAGGCCTTCCAGTTCTACATGCAGCAGGGGCTGTTCAAGGACGCCAAGGGCGTGCTCGACGAGATGAAGTCGTACGGCCGCCATGCCGACCGCGTGTCAGAGTGCGAGAAGACCTGGGAGATCTTCGGCAACAAGTCGTATGCCTATATCGACGAGATGGAGTCAGCCATCGACAGCGCACCGTATGAGCTCAAGGTGAGCTATGCCCTCATGCTCGCCACCCAGTACGCCAGCAAGGGCGACGAGGACAAGGCGGTGGAGTGGCAGGACAAGGCCCAGAAGATGCTCAAAGAGGGCAAGAAGAAGTAGCTCTCATCCATTAGGGGGTAACCCCTTTTTGGCTGAACGTTGTATGGTTAGAACCCCAGCATCCTGACCTCGGGCTCCAGGCGCACACCGAATTGCCGCTCCACCTCGTCCTGCACATGGGCGATCAGCGCGCAGACATCTGCCGCCGTGGCGCCGCCCACGTTGACGACGAAACCCGCATGCTTGGACGAGACCGCCGCGCCGCCCAGCTGGAAGCCCTTGAGGCCTGCATCGGAGATGAGCTTGCCCGCGAAGTAGCCCTCGGGACGTTTGAACGTTGAGCCCGCGCTGGGAAGCTCGAGCGGCTGTTTGGACGTGCGCTGCTCGGTGAGGTCGTCCATCTTGGCGCGGATCTCCGCGGCGTCACCGGGAACAAGCGTAAATGTGGCCGAGACGACCAGCATGCCCTCGTCGGCGATGCGGCTGTGGCGGTAGCCCAGGTCGAGCACGTCGACGCCGAGCGTCTCGATCTCGCCATCCGCGGTGATGACCGTGACCTCCTTGAGCACATCAGCCATGCAGCCGCCGTACGCGCCAGCGTTCATGAAGCAGGCGCCTCCCACGGTACCGGGGATGCCGCACGCGAACTCGAGTCCGGAAAGACCCAGCTCGCAGGCCTTCTCGCTCGCATCCTTGAGCAGCACGCCCGCTTGGCAGGTCATCTCGCAGCCGTCGACCGCAATGCCGTCCATGCCCGAGAGGGCGATGATCACGCCGTCGAAACCGTCGTCGGAGACGAGCAGGTTGGAGCCCGCGCCGAGCACGAAGAACGGTGCTTCCGTCTCGCGGCACAGCGCGATGCAGTCGCGCATCTCCTGCGCATCGCCGGGCGTGACGAAGAGCGCAGCGGGTCCACCGATCTCGAAGGTGGTGTGCTCGGAGAGGGGTTCGGCCGTTCGGACATTCCCATCTCCTGCGATTTGGCAGAGTCGCTGGGCGAGAAGACCGAGGTTCGCGCTGTTCTCAGACATGGGTGCTCCTTGTTCTAGCTTGCGCCACCAGTATACCAGTGACGTGCTGCAGGCTGGCCGCCTCTCCCCATGCACACCTTCCCTGCAACCTTCACCAGGCAGTGTGCAGGGCTACTGCACACAGCAGCATGGCTAACGGTGCAAATCCGTTCTTTTCCTATGATTCGTGCAGGATGGCCGCATCAAATTATTGTGATATGTCATCATAGAACAGTAGTTGACCGCCACCTTTGGAGCAATGCGATGAGCAACCAGCCCGACCTTCTCTATGCCCAGATAGAGCATGAAATCCGACAGAGAATCATCTCAGGAGAACTCTCGGTTGGAGAAAAAATCCCTACGGAGCTTGAGCTCTGCGAGAAGCATTCTGTGAGCCGTATCACCGTGAGAAGGGCGATTCAGAACCTCGTCGACGAGGGCATCCTGTACCGTCTTCGCGGACGAGGCACATTCGTGTCGGCTCCGAAGCGCGAGATCCGCAAGGGAACGAAAAGCCATTTCGGCTACCACGCATTCTCCGAGAACGGTCCGACGCCATGCCGCATCATCGAGAAGCGCCTGCTGGCAGCCGACGAGAAGCTTGCGCGCAAGCTCGACATCGGCATTGGAGAAGAGGTGCAGCTCGTCAGGCGCCTCATGTTCGAGGACAGCCTGCCCATCGGCATCGACGAGGTCTACGTCCCCGTTTCGGTCATCCCGACTTTC